>JBCCJU010000060.1:0-31156 GCA_039027715.1 Cyanobacteria bacterium P01_C01_bin.120 | reverse complement strand
TATCGGTAACGCCATATAGGTTAAAAGAAATAGTGGGCTCATCGGTGGAGGGCTCGACCTGATGAATGGCGCCGGGAGTAAATGTAATGATGTCGCCGGGAGCCAGAGTAACTTCTTCTACCAGTTCGATTTGATGGGGCTGATCGGCGGTGGGCGTCCGTCGCCAGATGCGGTTAGTTTCATGGCCGCCGAGCATCGCGACGAGGCCCCAAGTGGCGTGATTGTGGATAGTGGATTTGCTGCCGGGGCTCCAGGCCACCATTTGCACCGTTAGGGGAAACTGATATTCCCGATAGAGAAAGTGCACGCCCCAGCCGGTTTTGGGATCGGGCTCTTTGTATTCCATTTGTAACCAATAGGAACTGATAAGCAGCTTGCGCACCATTGGCGCGATCGCCGCCAGTCGTCTGCTATCATCCGATTCCGCCGTTAATACGTCTTCTAGCTCAGTGAGAAAGCGATAGAGGCGATAGGTTTGCTCAGGCACCGATAAATCAGGCGCACCCAAGGTTTTGAGAGTGCCATCGTCGGTCACCAGCAGATTGCGATTTTCCATAACACTCATTAGGGCCGCCGATCGCTATGGTAATACTGAATGCTGGCAGATGAGTGAGTGGCGGCTGAGGTCATTCTAATGGGAAAAAAAGTGAGTATTTTGGCGGCGCTAGTGCTAACAGCAGCGGCCTGTGGGACGACGTCAGAAGCTGTACCGATGACCCGCGATCGCTGCGAGGCGCAGCCCGGATTTGTGTTTGTGCCGGCAGGAGACTTTATTGCCGGCAGTGACCAGACCGAGCGGGACTATGCCTATGAAATTTCCGCTGCGGCGACGGCAGCGGCTCCAGATGCACTGGCGACGGCAGAGCAGCGGCTGCGGGAGCGGCGCTGGTTTGAGTTTGAGGGCGATCGCCGCACCGAAACGCTAGCCGCGTTCTGCCTGCGCGCCAATTTGGTGACGCAGCAGGACTACGCGGAATTTGTGATGGCGACAGGGCATCGAGCCCCCGGAATTACGGCAGCGGAATATCAGGAACAGGGCTTTTTGGTCCATCCTTACGAGGACGTAGAGCCCTATCTTTGGCGAGACGGCACCTTTCCTCAAGGTCGGGACAACCATCCGGTAGTGTTGGTGTCCTATGACGATGCGCTGGCGTTTGCTGAATGGCGCGGCCAGCAGGATGGCGTGGTGTATCGGTTGCCCACGGCTGAGGAATGGGAAAAAACGGCCCGCACGGAGGATGGTCGCTACTTTCCTTGGGGAAATGAATGGCAGGACGATGCAACGCGCTGGGGGCAGTCGGAGCCTTACGGCACCGGGGAGATCGCCCAATATCCCCTCAGCCGCAGTCCTTATGGCGCGGAGGATATGGCGGGTCAAGTGTTTGAATACACCGCAACGCTGCGCGATCGCCAGGGCGAACCAGCCTCGGTGATGAAAGGCTGCTCGTGGGATGATCTACCGGGCTTTTGTCGGGCGGCCTACGAACACACCCGCCCAGTAGATTCTCGCCACATTCTGTTTGGGTTTCGGCTGGTGCTGACGGGAGACACACCGTAGCGGAAATGAGCGCATGTCTGGTGCAAAAGGACCCTAAGTTGCCATTCCAGACAGAGTGAGCCAGCATGATGGGCGATCGCCCTTTTTGATGAGCCCCATGCTAGAGTCCTTGCTGCCGATTCTCATGTTCTCTAACACGGTCAGTCTGGAGTTCTGGTCTGACTCAGGACAGGAACCTCAGACAATCAACTGTCAACGCCTCGATTCCCTTACCCAGCAATGGTTATGCTCATATGACACGGAGCTCGCCTCTGGTGATGAGAACGTGCTAACGGGGGAGGTGACTGATTACGTCAAGTCAGTCGCTTGCCTTGACGACAGCTACGCCCGCACTATTTTTATCGACTCAATTCCGTTTCCGTCCGAGTGTTCAGAGTCTATACGCCAGGACTGATGTGACAGCATTAGGCCAGTTTGGTCGCTAAGGCATCAATTTACCAGAGCGGACGGCGGCGGTGTAGTCGCGATCGATTTTGAAGACGACGGTGGCTAGCGGTGGCAGCGTTACGTCAATGGAATAGGACTGATCGTGAAAGGCCCAGTCATCGCTCCATTTGCCACCGAGGTTGCCCAGGTTACTGCCGCCAAATTCGCCGGCATCGCTGTTAAACAGTTCGCGATAATAGCCGCTCTCGGGCACGCCAACGCGATAGTGGCTGTGAGGCTGAGGTGTGAAATTGCAAATGGTCACGACAAAGTCGTCGCTGTCGCGATCGCGACGGATAAACGACACTACACTGTGGCGATTGTCGTTACAGTCGACCCACTCAAAGCCGTCTTGCGAAAAGTCGTCAGTATAGAGGGCCGGTTCAGACTTGTAGAGCGCATTCAGTTTGGCCATAAAGTTTTTGTGCTTTTGGTGCGGCTCATACTGCAGCAGGTGCCACTCCAGGTCGCCCCAGACGTTCCACTCGCTCCACTGACCAAACTCCATACTCATGAACAGCGTCTTTTTGCCCGGGTGGGTGTACATAAAGGTCTGCAAACACCGCAGGTTGGCGAACTTTTGCCACGGGTCGCCCGGCATCTTACCCAGCATGTTGCTCTTACCGTGAACCACCTCATCGTGGGAGAGGGCCAGCATAAAGTTTTCGCTGAAAGCATACCAAATGCTGAAGGTGACGTTGTTTTGATGGAACTGGCGGAACCAAGGATCCATGTGAAAATAATCCAGCATGTCGTGCATCCAGCCCATGTTCCACTTCAGGTTGAAGCCGAGACCGCCAACGTAGGTGGGCCAAGACACCATCGGCCAAGAGGTGGACTCCTCCGCAATAGAGAGCGCGCCCGGGAAATAGCTGAAGATGACGTGGTTGGTCTGCCGCAAAAAGTCCGCCGCTTCAATATGCTCACGACCACCGTAGTCATTAGCCACCCATTGGCCGTCTTCGCGCAGGTAGTCGAGATACAGCATGGAAGCCACGGCATCCACCCGCATGCCATCGATATGGTATTTGTCAAACCAAAATAGAGCATTGGCAACGAGGAAGTTGCGCACTTCGTTGCGGTTGTAGTTGAAAACCAGGGTGCCCCATTCTTTATGCTCTCCTTTGCGGGGATCGGCGTGCTCATATAGGTGGGTACCGTCAAAGAAAGCTAGTCCGTGACCGTCTTTGGGAAAGTGACCGGGCACCCAGTCAATCAGGACGCCGATCCCCGCTTGGTGACACTGATCGACAAAGTACATGAAATCTTCGGGCGTGCCGTAGCGAGAGGTGGCGGCGTAGTAGCCGGTGACTTGATAGCCCCAGGAGCCGTCGAAGGGATGTTCGGCGATCGGTAGCAGCTCAATATGGGTAAAGCCCAATTCCTGAACGTAGGGAATCAGTTTGGCCGCTAGTTCGCGATAGGTCAGAAACCGCGCCCCAGGTTTCAGATCAGCGACAGCCACTGCAGGTTGAATACTGCCATCGGGCTGCTCCGCCGGCTCAGCAGAAGACGCGTGCATCCACGAGCCGAGGTGAACCTCATACACCGAGACGGGTTTGGTGATTGGGTCCGTGTGACGACGAGCTTCCATCCAGTCGGCATCTTGCCAATCGTGGGCGTCCAGATCCGTGACAATGGAAGCCGTCTTGGGCCGAACTTCTTGCTGAAAGCCGTAAGGGTCAGACTTTTCGTAGATGTGGCCGTGGTAGTTCTTGATTTCAAACTTGTAGGACTCGCCGTAGCCGATTTCAGGGATAAACAGTTCCCAGATGCCGTTGCCGGTGCGGCGCATTTGATGCTTGCGGCCATCCCAATAGTTAAAGTCCCCTAAAACAGAGACGTTGCGAGCGTTGGGCGCCCAGATGGCAAAGTACACGCCGCTGATGCTGTCTACCTGGGTAACGTGGGCACCCAGTTTTTCGTAAATGCGGTGATGATTGCCCTCAGAAAACAAATGCACATCTAGGTCGGTGATGCGGCGCGTTTTGAAAGCGTAGGGATCATAAACAAATCGTTCGTGCTCGCCTTCTTTGTACTTAATTTGATAGTTACTCAGCTCTTGAGTGGTCAACAAGCATTCAAAAAAGTGGGGATTGTGGCCGCTTTCCATGGGATGCTCGGAGCGATTTTCAGGCAGCACTATCCAGGCTTGATGGGCCGTCGGCAGATAGGCTCTGACTGCCCAGACGGTTTTGCCGTCTTGCTGAATCATATGAGGACCCAGCACTTCAAAGGGATCGTGGTGCTGGTTCCAAACAATGCGATCAATTTGCTCTGGGGCAACCGTAACAGCCATAGATAACCTTGTGTAGAACTGTTCTTGAAAAGCAGCTTGAGGCCAGTTTATTAGCCCACCGTTTCACCTGGCAGAATCTTGTTAGTCTCTGCGAAACAGATTAACAACAAATCGTAACGTTGTCTGAGCGGGGAATACAAAGTGCTCGCTTTTGGGAGTGGTGATTAGGGCAGGATGGGTAAAATCGGTCGCAATACTCGGCGAATTTCGAGCAGAAAAATGATTTCGCGGATTTGTGGTGCCAAGGTAGGGGCCGGATATTCGGCGAGCTCGGCCTGCAGGGCTTCGTACTCAGCGGGTGTCAGAGGTTCGCCGTTGAGGGGCGATCGCGTATCCAGAATAATTTCGGTGCGCAGCCGTTCTTCCGGAACATCTTCGGGCGGTGGCAGGGCATGGGCAGAGAACTGAATAGTCAGCAGACTCCAGCCGGTGAGTAGCGGCAGCAAAAGATGAGCTGATTTCATAGGGCAGTTGAGTGCATTGCGTTTTGGCAATTGCTCTTACCATACTTCGCTGTGCTGAATGTGGAGTGCTGTTTTTTCTTGGTTGAGTATCGTTATTTATGATCGCGTTGAATTTACAATCGCGCTGATTGACTGTGTTGCTGGTCAATAGCAGGCGTGAGACCAGTTAAGCGATCCGAAAGTGGAGCTATGGGATCTGCTTGGAAATGAACTCCCTGTTCGTGAGGGTGGCAGGGTATGAGGGTGGCAGGGTAAATGGGTAATGTTGGGGCGAACAGCCGTTCGCCCGTACGGGGTCTTGGCAGAGCCTGCCTGGAAGGCTTGGGCAGCTTGGATAGTTTTATTTCGAGCGTGCCCCTATCTAGGTCTCTTGGAATTTCTTTGGATACAGCGATCGCTGGTTTTGGACAGCAATTTTCCCGGTTCAGGGGCCGGCAGCACCGTAGATTGACCTGAGTCGCCAGGAAGTAAGCAGAGAGTTTGATTTAGCAACTCAGCAAGTGTCAGCGCTGGCTTGGGCATGCTGTTTTAGTTGAACAAGCGGCATAATGGGTAGGTCTAAATGGCATAAGACCCGATACCCTGACGGTGATAAAGCAAGGACTTACAAATGAAGCATGTACTTTCAAGAATTGCAGGGCTTTTAGCAACGGCCACTGTCATATCGGGAGGCTTAGCGCTAGGCATTGCGGCTGATGCAGATGCTCAAGTCATTTTGGAAGAGCAGGGAACGATTGAGCCAGCTTTGCAAGAATATGCCTTGGCGATGGAAGCGGGAGATGTCGTCGCCATCATTATGACCAGTGAAGATTTTGACACCGTGCTGACGCTGCTGGGGCCCAACGGTGAGGAAGTCGCTTTCAATGACGATTACGGCGGCACGCTCAACTCGCGCATCGTTTATACGGCAGCAGACAGTGGCGACTACACGATTCAGTCGAAGTCTTTTGATGGTGAAGGAGGCGACTTTAGCATTGAAGTACGCCCTGCCACGGAGTATGAGGTGGCGTTTAGCTTGGCCCAAACGAGTGTCGAGGTACAAGATTATGAGGCGGCGATCGCGGCCTATTCTGAGGCCATTGCGCTAGACGACAGCAATCCTGAAGCCTATCTGGGACGCGCCGACGCCTACTTTGGTCAAGCCCAGGCGGCTCTGGAAGCCCAGGGAGAAATCTTAGAAGACCCATCCGATTTGGAACCAGACACCCGCAGTGCGATCGTGGCTGACTTCGAAGAAGCCGCCATGCTTTACGAGTCGCAAGGCGATTCGTTCACAGCACAATCCCTGCGGGAGCAAATTCAATATATTGAGACCGGCGAATTTCCTGATTCCACTGGCGGCGGCGATCGCGCTCCAGAAGTCGAACCGGAGTCTTAAACTTTTGCAAACGCTTCCTTAGTCCTCAAAATCGGGAGGCGGCTGAGCTTGTTTTCTTTGCCTTTGAAGAGGCAAGGAGCGAAATGGGATGCACTACATAGCTCCTGCATCTTGAGTTTCTTCCGGATACCTTTGCTCGTCCCAAGTACAAGGGAATGGTAGATGCACCCTAATTCATAACCCTTGGTCTTACGATCAAGGGTTTTTTATTGGTCAAAATCTGGCTTTCAGAGAATAGTGCTCAAGCGGCGTCAAATCTACGGGCGGTCTGCGATTTGCGAAATTGGTATGCTCCCATTCAGTGAACAGGGACTACAGATTTATTGGCTATGAGCCGCTCGGCAATCCCATTGATCAAGCCAGAATCGTCCATCTAAAATTCAAAATTGGCCCCACATATCCTGTTGCTGTTGCTGGTCGTTGATCGGGCAGCGTCACACTAACGAACAGCTTCAAAAGGGTTACCGCTGAACTGATTGATAAAAACAACTGCCTTGGCGAGCCGAAAATGGGCCAAAAGGCGCCATTCTCTTAGATACCCGACAGGCAAAAGCGATACACTAACCACGGCAGGTTGCTCATCGCCCATTGTATTTCTGGTGTAAAAGCTGTTGATGTTTGCCCCGTTCTTGTAAATCATCCAGCGGGCGATCGCGTTGGCAATCTGAGTCATCCTTGCTAAATCAAAACTGTTGTTCCCTAAGCCATGTCAATTACTTCGCCCGTTCCGGTTTTGCTCGTGACCGCCGATCAGTTGCAAAAACACTTTGCAGCCGAGGCAAATTGGATTGAGGCAATGGGATTTCAGGCTGAACCGGGGACTTTTTGCCTGCTGCCAGGGATGAAGCAAACGCTGTCGAAGGTGCTAGTGGGACGGCCTCAGACCCTGGACATGTGGACTCTCGGTCTCCTACCGCTGTCGCTGCCGCCCAACCGCTACGAATTAATCAGCGACCTCACCCGCGAAGAAGCCACGGCCCTAACTTTGGGCTGGCGCTTGGGGCAATACAAGTTCAGCCGCTACAAACAGAGCAAATCCGGCGCGATCGCTGAGCTTATCACCCCCGACAATGCCGACACCGACTACATTGAGGCAGTTGTGGAAGCAACGCTGCTGGCCCGCGATCTGATCAATACGCCCGCCAATAACATGGGGCCCAATGACCTGGCAGAAACGGCCCGTATTCTTGCCGTCACCTACGATGCCGATCTGTCCATCATTCAGGGTGAAGCCTTAGAAGCGGAAAACTACCCGATGATTTATGCCGTGGGTAAGGCTAGCGTTTCAGCGCCACGTCTGATTGATCTCCGCTGGGGCGATGTGGATGCTCCCAAGGTGACTCTCGTCGGCAAGGGCGTCTGTTTCGATTCTGGCGGTCTGGATATCAAACCGGCCAAAAGTATGCTGATGATGAAAAAAGATATGGGCGGCGCGGCTCATGTTTTGGGCTTGGCCACCATGATTATGAAGCTGGATCTGCCCGTGCGTCTGCGCGTGTTGGTGCCAGCGGTAGAAAACAGTGTTGCCGGTAACGCCATGCGCCCCTTGGACATTCTCAACACGCGGAAAGGCATCACCGTTGAAGTGGGCAACACCGACGCTGAGGGCCGATTAGTGCTGGCAGATGCTTTGTGGGAGGCCAGCAGCGAACAGCCAGAGATCTTAGTCGATTTTGCCACCCTAACGGGCGCCGCTCGGGTCGCTCTCGGAACGGAACTGCCTGCCTATTTCTGCAATCACTCCGCTGTCTCCGAAGCACTGGCAACCGCCATGACCGTGGCCAATGATCCCCTGTGGAATCTGCCCCTGCATGCGCCCTATCGCGACATGCTCAACAGCAAAGTCGCTGACCTTTCCAATATCTCCAGTGGCTCTTACGGCGGCGCGATTACCGCCGCCCTCTTTCTACAGGAGTTTGTCAAACCCAACATTCCTTGGATTCATATCGACGTGATGGCTTGGAATCTTCGTAGCCTCCCCGGACGCCCGGAAGGCGGTGACGTGATGGGCATGCGCGCCATTTTCGAGCTAATCCGTCAGAAAGTTACCGTCAAGTGATGGAATTACTATTGAAGTGGTAATACGGCTATCAGCAGCGCCGCCAAGATATTCTTTTAGTGGCACGTCTTAGGGAAAACCGATGCAAGACATTCAGGGACACTGGGCGCAGTCCTGTATTGAATATTTGCTAAATGAAAAAGTCTTTTCAGGTTACCCTGATGGCACTTTTCGCCCAGAACAGGCAATGATTCGGGCGGAGTTTGCGGTGATTGTGACGCGGGCATTTGATTTGCCGGCCCGGCGTTTAGCCAAATCATTTGCGGATGTACCCGCCGACCATTGGGCCGTTAGCGTAATTCAGCAGGTTTATCGGGCTCAATGGCTATCGGGCTTCAGCAACGACAGCTTTGGCCCTAATCAGCTGATGCCCCGAGTACAGGTGCTGGTGGCGCTAGCGTCAGGCTTGGGTTTGGTGCCTATTCATAATGCGATCGCCAGCTTAAAGGCAACTTTTCGAGATGCCGGGCAGGTGCCTAGCTATGCCGTTGCGGGTACTGCCGCTGCGCTGGAAAATCGGTTGATTGTCAATGTGCCCCACCGCGATCGCCTGCGGCCAATGCAGCCCATCACCCGCGCTGAGGCAGCCGCCTTTCTCTATCAGGCGTTGGTGGTCAAAACCGGCATTCCCAGTCTGTTTGCCGATAGCCTGCTCGCTATCTACGAACCAGCCAGTGACCGTGCCAACGCCAGTGAACGACGCGGCGTCTGGCTCACTAACGTTGATAGCGAAGTCTTATTTTCGCGACAAAATCTAGCAGAGGGCATTGAGCAGCTGGCGGATTGTGGCTTTAATACGCTGTATCCTACAGTTTGGAATCGGAGTTTTACGCTGTTTCCGTCCGCGATCGCCGAAGCGGTGCTCGGAGAAAAGCAGCGGCTCAATCCTAAACTGACGCCCGTTCAGCGGGCTGCCGTCGAGGGCGATCGCGACATGCTTGCCGAGTGTGTCGAACTAGCTCACGACAAGGGGTTAAAGGTAATCCCGTGGTTTGAGTATGGTTTCTTTGCCCTACGAGGTAATTCCTTACGCGATCGTCGGCCTCACTGGTTTACCCATCAGCGCGACGGTACGCAGATTGACAAGCACCGGATGGAATGGCTTAATCCTTTTCATCCCGAAGTACAAGCATTCTTTTTAGAGCTAATTGCTGATTTGATGCAGCGCTATGAAGTCGACGGCTTTCAAATCGACGACCACTTTGGGCTGCCGGCTGAATTCGGCTATGATCCTTACACCACTCAGCTATACCGCTCAGAGACTAATCAAACTGCTCCCCGCAATCCTCGCGACAATCACTGGCTGCGCTGGCGAGCTGACAAGATCACTGATTTTGTGGTTCAGGTGGCGCAAACGGTTAAACGACATCGGCCTCAAGCGCTTTTTTCTGTTTCTCCCAATCCACCCGTATTTTCTTACCAAAACTTTCTGCAAGACTGGCCCGGTTGGCTGGCGGCCACTACCGTTGATGAAGTGGTGATTCAAACCTATCGCTGGAGCTTGGCAGGCTTCGTCAATGAATTACAAAAGCCTGTCGTTCAGAAATTACAGGCTCAGGTTCCCATCAGCATTGGCGTCCTGGCTGGTCTGCGCAATAAACCGATGCCGCTGCCTATTCTCAAACAACAGTGCCAGGCGGTTCGAACCAATGGCTACGCGGGCCTGTCTTTTTTCTTTTATGAAACGCTATGGCAAACTGCAGGCGAATCATTGAGTTTACGCCGTTCCACTATTCAAGCACTGCTTAAGTCTTCCCCCCTCCATAAAGCTGCTGCTCAAGGCATGAACGAAGATTGATGATGTCTTAGAGTTGTATGTTGTATGCCCTTGTTGAGTCGCCTGGTATCGCTTTGACAATGGCTAAAGCTCTAGAGGTGAAGCGTTGTCATCCAACAGCGTCGAAGCATTGTTGTAGTAGCGAGCCCAGTATTCTGGATCGGGTCGTTCTTGCCACTCTGCCCGGGTCACGTCGACTTCCATAATGGGCAGCGCCAGTCCCTGATTTTCACCCACGATGGTGAGAATAACCTCTGAGGTTAAAACATCGGCATCAAAGCTACGCTGTACTCCTGCCCGAGCGATCGCTTCACACTGTCGCAAAAAGGTTTCATAACTTTCATTATTATCGCGGGTAACGAACAGCGTCACCCGCGCCGTGTAGGCCTGTGCCACCAGCGGCGCACTGAGCAATGTAGTTAGCGCGATCGCCACCCCACCACTGAGTTTGAGCGACCAGCCCCAGCTCTGGGCTAAGCCGTGCTGTACTAGCGGTCGACTGATAGATTGCAGAAAATGACGACAAAAGAACATGGCAACAGTCTTTCTCCCGGCGATGGTGAAAGCAATGCCCGATAGCAGTGCGTTTCAGGGCGTCTTAAATTTAGCGATTGTCGGGGGAACCGTCAATCCAAATAGCTTTTTTGCCTTAAACTTCGGCAGCAGCAGCGCCGAAAATGAGTCGGGTCGATAGAATAGGCTTCATTTCTAGTTGTTTACGGATTCAGTTTAGAATCTCGCCGAGTTGGGGCATACCTAAAAAGAGCGATCGCAGCTGACCTAAACAACACCATTCTCAACGCATCAAGGTGAAGGGCATTCTTCATGGCAAATCAGTGGGCTCTCTTTATTGGAATTAATCAGTACAAAGCGCTGCAGCCGTTAATGTATGCGCAACCAGATGCCGTTGGTCTGCGCAATTTTTGGGTAGATGAATTGGGCGTCTCGGTCAATCACTGTACGCTTTTGACCGATGTGTCTGCCGCCATTGAGCCTCACGCCTACGCACCGCTGCGACAGGAAATTGAGCACCAATTGCAGACCCTTTGTCGCGATCGCGTGCAGCCCGGTGATTTACTGTGGATCTTTTTCAGCGGCTGCGGCTTAGCCGAAGGGGGCCAGGACTATTGGATGACCCTAGACTCAGAGCCCACTAACCTGTCAGAAACCGCGATCGCCATGTCGACTGTGTTTGACATTTTAAGCACGGCTAAGACCGATCAAATCGTCTTAGCCATGGATATGAATCGCAGTCAAGGGGCGATCGGACACCGCGATATTGGCACCCAAACGCTAACCCTGGCCAAAGATTACGGCATCACAACTTTTTTGTCGTGTCAGCCGACCGAGTTCTCCCACGAAACGATGTATGTGCGGCACGGCCTGTTTACCAAAGCACTGCTCGAAGGGATGCGTTATCACGGCTGCGTCACGGCGCTACAGCTCGGTGATTATCTCCGCGATCGCGTCCCCGAACTCTGCAAACATCACTGCCGACCGCCACAGCATCCAGCTTTAGTGGTGCCGCAGTCGCAAAAATTCATGATGGTGGTGCCCCCAGAAGGTCTGGCTAACCTTTCTCCTACTGAAAACGCTGCGGACAATCTAGCCGCCGCCCTGGCCGCCATTCCATCAGCCGCCGCTGGCGGCGAGGTCATGTCCCCGCCGCCACTGACGGGTGCGCCGCCAACTGCCAGTTCGCCTTCCTTTGAAATCGGCGATCCGTCTCGTAGTGACGCCGGCCCAAAATTGCCAATCGCAAATGCCTCCCCGGCAGCGGCCACTTCGCCTTCTCAGGCCGGAGCGATTGTGCCCGTGTCTACAACCGATGACCATCAAGCCGCGACGACTGCCGCTGCCGCTGTCGCCGATGACGAGTCCAAGGAAGAAGTCAATCTTTGGAAATGGGTGATTTTGGCGGCGATCGCTTTTTTGGCTGGCGTGCTTTGGCGATATCAACCGAATTTTTTAGGTGGCGGCAATCAAGCGGAGCGTAACAACGATACGCCTGCGGAAGTGGCTGATGAAGGTACCGAGGCGGGAGCGGTACCGCCGGAGGCTGAAACGTCCGCCCCCGATACAGTTGCGGATACTGGTGGCGCAGAGCCGGCCCCTACAGCAGGCCCTCCACCAGCAGCGCCCGTTGACCCGATTGAACAGGGAGAAACGGCCCTGCAGCGAGCTCAAGCCGCCATTGATGCCAATCGATATGGGGAAGCACGAGCCTGGTTAACGCAAGTTCCTCCGGAACTGCAGTCCGATGCCTATCAGGCTCTCTTGCAGCAGGCCAACGGTGAAGTGGCCGAAGCGGCTGTGCGCAATCAAGATATTTTGAACACGGCTCGGCAAATTATCCAGCCGGCCTCAGCGTCATTGTTCAATGATGCCATTGAGCAAGCCCGGCAGGTGCCTCCCGAAGATCCCTATTATGAGCAGGCCCAGGCCGATATGCGTCGCTGGGGGCAGGTAATTCTAGATTTGGCAGAGGGGCGGGCCGCTAGCGGCGACATCAATGGGGCGATCGCCGCTGCCCGCCTAGTGCCGGAAGATCAGCCGGAACTTACGACCCTGGCCCAGCAGCGCATTCAAACTTGGGAGCAGCGCATTAATAATCAATCGTTGCTTCAGCAGACCCAGAATTCCCTACAGCCGGGTCAGGCCAGCAGCTACAACAACGCGATTGAAGCTTTACGGCAAATTCAACCCGACCAGCCCAGCTATGCTGACGCCCGCGATCGCATTCGCCAGTGGAGCGAGGACATTCTCGCGATCGCTCGCGCGAGAGCGGCCCAGGGTGATTTGGGAGGCGCGATTGGCGCGGCACAACTTGTACCGGAGGATAGCGATGCCTATGGTCCGGCGCAGGAGGAAATTCAGCGCTGGCAGACGCAGTAGGGGAATGGCAGGAGTAATGGAGTGATGGGGTGGCAGGGTCAGTGAGTGATCGGGTGACTGAGTGATGGAGCGAGTGAAGTAGCAGGTGACCCAGAACCAAGCACCTATTCCGAACTCCGAACTTAGCATTCTGAACTCTGAATTCTAAATTCCGAATGCCTCTGCACTCCAAATTCCGAACTCCACGTTCTGCTATATGCTGAACCCATGAAAAAGGTCTTTCTGCTAGATACCAATGTGCTGCTGCATGATCCCGAAGCCGTGCTGCGGTTTGAAGACAATGATGTAGTGCTGCCGATTACGGTGATTGAGGAACTCGATCGCTTCAAGCGGCAGCCCGAGATGGTGGGTCGCAATGCCCGCCGCACCTCTCGCCTGCTGGATGAGCTGCGTCAGACGGGCAATTTGACTGATGGCATTCCCTTAACAGCCGAAGGCGGCACGCTCAAAGTAGCGCTGCATCATCGCGAGACGCTGCAGCAGCTGCCGGTCGAATTAGCGGGTGACAAAGGCGATAATGCCATTCTGGCAGTGGCGTTGGAAGTGAAGCAGGAGTGTGAGTGTCCGGTCATTTTGGTGAGTAAAGACACCAATTTGCGCATCAAAGCCGATGCCCTAGCGCTGGCCGCTGAAGACTATGAAACCGACAAAGTCGATATTGATGAGCTTTACAGCGGCAGCACGGAAGTGTCAGCATCGCCGGACCAAATTGATCAATTCTACGCCACTAAAACTCTCAACCTATCGCAGACGCTTTATCCCAATCAGGCGGTGACGCTGGTAGATGTGACTAAGCCTGATCACACTGCGCTGGCGATCGCCAATGGCCATAGCGGTCACGTCAAGGCGTTGGCAAAGCTGCCAAGAGAAGGGATTTCTCGGATTCGTCCCCGCAACCGCGAACAGTTTTTTGCGTTAGAGCTGCTGCTGGATGACGCCATTCCATTGGTCACCCTCGAAGGCAAGGCCGGCACCGGGAAAACGCTGCTGGCGATCGCGGCAGGACTGCATCAAGTTGTTGACGAGCAACGCTACACTCGTCTACTGATCTCTCGTCCGATTGTGCCGATGGGCCGCGATTTAGGCTATCTGCCGGGCGACGTGGGCGAAAAACTGACACCCTGGATGCAGCCGCTTTACGATAATTTTGACCTGATCTTTCGCACCACTGATCCCACCAATAAACCGGCCCATTGGCGTCGGGGACATGAAGAGCTGCTAGAGCGCGGACTTTTGCAAATCGAGCCGCTGACCTACATTCGCGGTCGCAGCATTCCCAAGCAGTTTCTAATCATTGACGAAGCACAAAACTTGACGCCCCATGAGGTTAAAACGATTTTGACGCGGGCTGGTGATGGCACCAAAATCGTGCTGACGGGAGATATTGATCAAATCGACAGCCCCTATTTAGACGCGGCCAGTAATGGTATTACTTACGTTGTTGAACGATTTAAAGCTGATCCGCTGGGCGGCCACGTGGCCTTGGTGAAAGGTGAACGATCGCTGCTGGCTGAACGCGCTGCGACTTTACTATAATCCGCAAGCATTTTTGCAAGTTGAACCAGAATAGCCAGCGCTAAAGCGCGGACGATCGCGCAAAGCTGGCATGACGGCAAGCTCTAATACTTCGACAGCCGATCAGGCAGCCCCTTAGACTGTGGGTGTAGTGTTAGAACACCGCCGAGGCTCGTTCCGCGAGATTGCTAGCAGTTTCAGCATCAATTGTGATGAAACGGACTCAGGGGGCAGAATTAGAGATGCTCGTATCCGCTGTTAAAGTAGTCTGCACATCCTTCCAGGAGGACTGGATAATTTGTTTTGATTCAGCGATCGCTAAGTAGTTGACTCAATGAAGGGTCGTGGAGACGTTTGCGATTGCAAATCAAGGGGATTTTTTGACAAGAACGTTATAATCTTAACGATAGGCGTAACAAAGCGTGACATTATGAGCAGCCCTGTTGTCCATGCCTTTTTTATGGGTCGTGCCCTTGCCACAGCAATTGCTGAGCAAGTGGAACAGTCAATGACTGAAGCGATGAGTAATTTGGGTCGATTTGATGCTGAGCAGCGAGAAAACCTGCGCAACTTTACTGAAGATGTAATGGCCCGAGTACAACAGCAAGAAGCTGCTGCCTCTCAGGAGACTGCTACTAATGGCTTTGGTGTTACTGCAGGTGCGACTAGTTCACAAGACCTGCAGGCCACGATTGATAACTTGCGAGCTGAAATCGCCCAAGTGCGTGCAACTTTACAGCAGTACCGGGCATCATTGAACTGAGCCGTTTGTCTTTACGTTAATCGAAAGTATCTGAACTTTTTACTATTGTCCTTTTTTGATTGTTGCTTGGGAGTTTGAGTGTCTGCTGCTTACGATTCTGAAACTGCACTTTCTGCCCTGCCCGAGGATGATTCAGGCAATGGGGCAGCGTCTGATGAGGCTCAGCGAGCGCATGTGATGCCGCCGGTTACGGAACATCATGCTGGCGATCGACCAGAATCACCGTCAGTATCTGGCGCGCATTTTAATACCCATGTATCGGCACCGACTTCAGCAACGTCTGATCCGCATCGGTCAGAGACAACTCAAGCGACGGCTAGATTTCTCGACATTTCTGATCCAGGAACCCCTTCTCCTTCGGTCGCGACGACTCAACTGGCCCTTTCGACAGGCCGCACTAAAGCATATAAGTGGAATCGTAAGCGCTACTCACGTGTCAAGCGCAGCTATGATATTTGGTCTTTCGTTTTTCGGTTTCTAGGTGCCCGCTGGCTTCACAAACGCAAGTGGAGCTACAAAGGCGGCATGACAGCGGAAAGCATGGCCCATCGGCGGCGTCAGCAAGCCGTTTGGATTCGGGAAACCTTTTTGGAATTAGGGCCGACATTTATTAAGCTTGGCCAATTGTTTTCCACCCGAGCAGACCTTTTCCCGATTGAATATGTTGAAGAACTTTCCAAGCTTCAAGATCGAGTGCCCGCGTTCAGTTATGAACAAGTCGAAGAGATTATTCAAGCGGACTTCGGTAAATCAGTACCGGAGCTCTTCAAGGGATTTGATCCAGTGCCTTTGGCTGCCGCCAGTTTAGGACAGGTTCATCGAGCTCAACTGCATTCTGGTGAGGAAGTTGTCGTTAAGGTTCAGCGACCTGGCCTCAAGCGACTTTTCAAAGTTGATTTAGCCATTCTTCGAGGCATTGCCCTTTATTTTCAAAATCATCCCTATTGGGGTAAAGGGCGTGATTGGATCGGCATTTATGAGGAGTGCTGTCGAATTCTTTGGGAAGAGATCGATTATCTCAACGAGGGACGTAACGCCGATACCTTCAGACGTAACTTCCGTAAACACGAATGGACTCGTGTACCTCGGGTATTCTGGCGCTATGCGACGCCTCGGGTACTGACGCTAGAGTACATGCCCGGCATCAAGATTAGTCACTATGAGGCGCTGGAAGCCGCGGGTCTTGATCGTAAAGAATTGGCCCAACTCGGAGCTAAAGCTTATTTGCATCAGTTGTTAGACGACGGCTTTTTTCACGCTGACCCTCATCCCGGCAACATTGCAGTAAGCCCTGAAGGGGCCTTAATCTTCTATGATTTTGGCATGATGGGGCAAGTGCAGCCTGTGACCCGTGAGCGACTGATGGTGACGTTTATTGGCGTTGCTCAACGCAATGCGGGCATGGTTGTCGCTTCGCTAGTTGACCTGGGGGCCTTAGAAGCGTCCGATGATATGGGGCCGGTGCGCCGTTCTGTCCAATATATTTTGGACAATTTGATGGATAAGCCCTTTGAGGAGCAATCGGTTGCGGAAATCAGCGATGACCTGTACGAAATTGCTTATGGCCAGCCGTTTCGATTTCCAGCCACATTCACATTTGTGATGCGAGCTTTTTCCACCCTGGAAGGTGTTGGCAAAGGGCTGGACCCAGAGTTTAACTTTATGGAAGCAGCAAAACCGTTCGCCAATAAGCTAATGAGTAATAACGATTTATCAAATACAGAATCGCTGTTTGGTGAGATTGGACGGCAGGCGGCCCAAGTCGGATCGACAGCGTTCGGCTTACCTAGACGGCTTGAAGATACTCTGGATAAGCTGGAAAGAGGAGATGTGCGGGTTCGAGTCCGCTCTATTGAAACTGATCGCATCTTGCGTCGCGTCAGCAACGTCAATATGGCGACCAACTATACGCTTTTGGTTGGCGCCTTTATCCTGTCGGCCACGATTTTATTAGTTTATGAGTTTTTGTGGTTAGCGATCGCGGCTTTCTTAATTGCTGGAGTCGCTGGTTTTGCCCTGTTGCGCTTGATGCTGCAGATGGGACGAGCTGATCGGCTTTAGTGAGGTTAGACGAGCCGATGCTTAAGCTATTATTTTCTGGAATCACTGATCCTGGCCTTATTCGCGCCAATAATCAAGACGCCTACCATATTGATTCTCAGGGTCGCTTTTTTATTGTGGCGGACGGCATGGGTGGCCACGCCGGCGGCCAAGAGGCAAGCAGCATTGCGACACAAACCATTCGTCACTATTTAGAAGAATATTGGCAGTCGGAATTAGCGACTGCTGACATCCTGAAGCAGTCGCTTAATCGAGCTAATCAGGCGATTCTACTCGATCAAAAACACCATCCCGAACGCCGTGATATGGGCACCACTATTGTGGTGTTTGTCTTTCGGACTGACAAAGATGAGCAGCCTTGGTGTGCTCATGTAGGCGACTCACGCCTCTACCGTATGCGCGGCCCGGAGATTACTGCACTGACTGAAGACCACACTTGGATTGCTCGAGCAGTGCGCGAAGGTGAATTAACGGTCGACCAGTCTCGCAATCATCCCTGGCGACACGTTTTATCTCAATGTTTAGGCCGCGAAGATATGCACCGCATTGATGTGCAGCCGATAGAAGCGCAGCCTGGCGATCGCTTCTTACTCTGCAGCGACGGGCTAACTGAAGAACTCCCCGATCCGGTCATTGCCGCCCATTTGAAATCGATTCGAGCCGTAGAAAGCGCGGCTAAGGCTCTGGTGAGCTCAGCCAAAAAGCACGGTGGTCGCGACAACATTACGGTCGTACTCGTGACTCTACTCCTGGACACGGTCAACGATACTACCGGAGTCGAAACTGGCTTCGTGGTTGAGTAGCACTGAGATATCGCAGTTTCAAACTATTTATCCGCTGATTGACAGAGCCTTTTATTTTTTGACCGATACGTCGCCTTGATAAAAGCCGATAAAATCTGGCATATCAGCTACTTGAGTGATTCAACCGATAGAAAATGGAAAACATTTGAACCGCTGTCACTCGAATGTTGCCTCAGCAGCTTCTGATCGCGTAGATAGAACTATTGAGCTAACCAACAGCCCTTTAAGGAGCGCGTCGATTTTTGAGACTGCAGGCTGCAGCAGTGACTTTTGGCCTGAAATATCCTATTGAAGCTTGACTCTTCTATGAGCAATCGCTTGTTTAGACATTCTGAGTATTAGCAATCTCGTTGCAAGGCTAGACGAACCGCGACTTTCGCCGCTTTGCTCCACGCATCTCCATGAAACGTTTACTAAGGCTTGGCTAACTCTTCACTCAAAACCCGAGACGTTTGTATCGCATCAGGTCAGACTAAGGACGTAGCACGTTCAGCTAAAACCATCAATGCATCAGAATGTCTTGAGATAGATTTACGAAAGTTAACAAATCTTTTAATATTTATACATCTGTTTCAAAAATGTCTTTGCCGCTGACTCTGCAACGTGAGAGAACAGCAAAGGTTCTGCATTGGGTCTTCAATCTTGTCTAGCTATAGTGATGCAATCTTTTGTACTGAGAATCGTAGTCTGGCTATTTGCTGAAGTGATATTAACCGCCTTGGGCATAGATGATATGGCCGACTATAGCGAATATGTCTTTAAGAGTAGAAGTTTGTTAGCTTCTCAGCAGCTAGCATTTTCTGAATTTGTTCATACCAACAAAACTTATACGCCTTGGGAGACTCCTTTTACGCAGTCCACTCTCTTTTCAAGGGATGTTGTGGAAAGATCGTCGCTCGGCGTAACTCTCGCAAGCTTCGCTCTTCCTCAGAAGTGAGAAACACCCGCAATCGCATGCTCATAAGTGGTCTACTCAGCTGATCTCAATCAGAGCTTTACTTTCCGAAAGATATCTCAACCTTTTTACCCCAAGCTACTGACTGTAGTCATATCGTTTGTCGCCGATAGAAGCTTCAGGCTAAGCGACAGACGCTTTCGCCACCGCGCTCGATATAGCCACAGATAAGGCCCGAGGTGGAATGGGCAAAGGCACAGCGGCCGTGGCGATCAATGACGATGATGCCGCCGAGGCCTTTGACGCGATTAACCAGGTATTCAATTCCGGCGTTGGCGGCTGCCGTGGCGTCCATTCCTTTGAAGTGAATCAGGTCTGAGACCATCTTGCTCAGCACCGTCCGCTGAAACTGTTCACCATAGCCAGTCGCCGACACCGCGCAAGTGGTGTTGTCTGCAAACACGCCCGCCCCCACAATAGGACTGTCCCCCACGCGCCCCCAGCGCTTATTAACAATGCCGCCCGTCGAAGTGGCTGCGGCCAGATTGCCTCCACTATCGCAAGCCACTGCGCCGATGGTGCCAAACTTATGTTGCGGTTCGACATCTTCGTGATCGAGCATCATGCCACCGGCTTTTTGCGCGTCCTGCCACTGGCGAATGCGAGAGTCCACCACAAAATAATCGTCAGTCATGATTTCAGCCTTGCACAGATTGGCAAACTCCCGTGCCCCCTTGCCAATGAGCATGACGTGCTCGCTTTTTTCCAGCACTTTGCGGGCTAAGGAAATGGGATTTTTAACATTGGTAATGCCAGCAACTGCGCCAGCATCAAGCCTTTGGCCATCCATAATGGCGGCGTCCATTTCAACTTCGCCATATTCATTCAGCACCGAGCCCCGTCCAGCATTGTAGAGCGGATCATTTTCTAAGGCGATCGCGCAGTATTCAACTGCATCAAGCGCGGAGCCTCCCTGCGTCAGGATAGTCCGTCCCCCTTCTAAAATGACGTGCAGGCTGGTCATAAAGTCTTCTTCGCTGCCTTCCCGGCGAATGTGCTCTAAAGTACCGCTGCCACCATGGATCATCAAAGAAAAATTATCAGACATAACATTAAGGAAAAATGCAGGCAGGAAGTATTTGACATTACCACACTTAAAATAGATATACGCTAGTGCGTCATCGTCTACACACAACTGTCATGCTTACCTTTGACCAGGCCATTTATCATCAATCTGCGCTGCCGGATTATGCGATCGCTGAAACTGGCATGCTACAGATTCGGACAACATTAATGCTGTCGCTACAGCAGGCAATTAATCAACGAGAATGGACTCCTGAAGAAGCTGCTAAAGCGCTAAAGCAGACCCTGCCGCGGATGCAAAACCTCATCAATGGTGAAATTAGCCGTTTTAGTATTGAGCAGTTAATTCAACTGCTGACCCTAATCGGCCGTGAAGTCCAAGTCTCAGTGACTGAGTAAGCCATAAATAAGCTTAGCTCTAATTTTAAGGAGTCTTTGCTTAGGAAGTCTTTAAAGCGCCCCGATGGGGCGTTTTTTATTGGGAAATCATGACTTTTATCCTATATACGAGAAGATTTAGCCACATCTCTTTCTCAAAGAGAACTCTTCCGATACGCTTAAACTAGACTTGAGATCTAGCAACCGTAATTTAGATAAAGTTCATGCTAAGCGCTAGAATCTTTGCAAAATAGCCGCTGTAGGTGAAGTAATAACCGCTTTGAAGCACCGGCTTTCTGGTTGAATGCACTTTAGGAATAACTTGACTAGCTTTACAGGAGTCAGCAATAGCTCATTAGTAAAAGGCGCCCAATCTTCGGTTGATAAAGGCTTGCTATTTTGTCTAAACCCTCTGTAATTTAGAGATTTTTTCTTAACTTCAGCAACGTGATATCGGCAGTCTTCATATCTCAAATTAAATTCAGTAGAAAATCTAGACCAGTTAATTTTCTACTCTATAAAAATCTTGAAGTCATTTGCGGTTTATCCTAGAAAATCATCTCTAAGAGATAGCTAATTTCTTCCAATGATTGATTAATATTAATAGGCTACTAAATCTGTCATTCTTTTGTCCCCTTTTTATGAGTCGCCCTTGCTCCCATGAAAATTTACAATCATGACATTACGCTCTATACCCACGATCGCAACGTTGTTAGTCAACTCTATGCAGGCAGAGCCCTTGGAATTACCACTCCAGAAGACAAGATTCAATTAGCCGAAGAATTGCGGCCGGACTGGGCTTTTATTGTTGATCACTATGAGCAAATAGGATTGCCTCATACCCATGATGTTATTTGGGATGTAGCCGTTGAAGTTTTAGATCAGCATCCTGATTATGAAATTAGCGTTTACTTTTTTGGTGATGTCATCAATGCCCATAATAAGTATCGCCAAATGTTTCAGAAATGGGATGCTTGCTTTCGAGAACTTGTTGAGTTTATTAACTCTAAAAACAACTTTATCCAAATAGCAGAAGAATTAGGCATATCGGTCCCTAAAACGCTACGTTTTCCTGATTTAGCGACGGCTAAAGCCTGTAGTGAAATAATGTTTCCCTGTTTTGTTAAGCCAGCGGTTTCCGATCATGGTTTTGGCATCCAGCGCTGTCCTGATGCTGCTGCTTTGGCTCAGGCTTTTGACCAGTTGGAATCTGACGAACCACTGCAGATTCAAGCTGAGGTACAGGCCTCAGCATTTCTCAATTTGCAATATCAAATTGTTGCTGACGGCAAAATTGAACCGCTGCTTATCTCTGAACAGGTTTTGGATGGCTGCGTTCACAAAGGCAATCGTTATCCTTCACCGCATAATCCTTGGGAAAAAGTAGAGGCGTTTGCCGCATGGATGGGAGATCGCGGGATGAAAGGCATTTTTGCCGTAGATGTCGCCGTCGTTCCACACCCTACTGGCACTCACTATGTCGCCATTGAATGCAATCCTCGATTTAATGGCTCCTCCTATCCGACGATTATCGCCAGAAGGCTGAATATTCCCATGTGGAGTACCGTTACCTATAAAACCAAATTGCGATCGCTGAAAGACTTAAAAATCAGCGATATTGCCTATAATTCCACGGCACAAAAAGGCATTATTTTGATTAACTGGGGAACCATCCAATCGGGAACAATCAGCGTTCTATTAGCGGGCACTGAGGCTGAGCAGATGGAACTGGAAGCCGAACTGCAAAAACGAATTTAGAAAAGTGAATTCTAAATCTTCGTTTATTGAAATTTGTTCTCAAAATCCTTTGAGATGCGTTGTTGAGAATGATTTCTGATTTCCTTAAAGTGTACTGTTGAAAGCTGTTTTCAATACGCAGGTCAACTATTGAAAGTTGATTTCAATAGCAAAAAAATATTTTGTCGCGTACGTTTTTTTTGCTGCTTAGTTACTGCATGAAATATGAAAAATAGCGCTAAGATTAACAGATACTTGTTGAGAGTTCTACAGTTGAATCGCTGCTGAAATCAACTATTTGTTATTGAAGAGAGGATGAACATGCCGATTACCGAAAATCATTTACAGGCATTTGGAGAGGTCGCCGACAACTCCATCCTGCTTGAAAAAGCCGTCACTGAGCCCATCATCGAGGGTTTGAGCATCGCCTACGCCAGCTTTATGGCCCTATACTTGCAATATCAAAAGCACCATTTTGTAGTGGAAGGCTCAGAATATTACATGCTGCATAACTATTTTTCGGAAAGTTATGAGGAGGTTCAAGAGCACGCTCACGAAGTAGGAGAACGACTTCACGGTTTAGGCGGCGTGCCAGCGGTCTCGTTTGCCAAGCTAGCAGAACTTTGCTGTTTTGAATCCGAAGATGACGACGTTTATCGCTGCCGTATCATGATCAGTCATGACTTGGCAGCAGAGCGGGCCATGATCCAACTACTGCGCCGCTTAGCCGGACAGGCAGAAAGTTTGGGCGATCGCGCAACGCGCTATTTGGTGGAACAGCTGCTGCTGAAGACGGAAGAGCGGGCTTATCACCTGGATCACTTCCTGACGCCCGACAGCCTTAAGTTGAGCTGGTAAATTCCCTCAAGCGGTGCGTCAGCGTAGCGTGACGCACCCCACGGGCGGTAAATTCTTGCTTGGAGATCTCTTAAGCGCGCCGTTGGATTATGGTCAAAGCATCGCTGGGAGTGACCCCGCCAATCACTTTTGCAGAGTTGGAAAGCTTGATATTGGGACCTTTTTTACAAGCTTTCATACAGCCGACACCGACGACCGATACGTTTTGCAACTGCGGATCAGCAGCGATCGCGGTTTCCAAAGCGCGAATAATCTCCTGTGCGCCTCGCTTAGCGCATTTGCCCTTGCGGCAAACTTGCACGCGCAGCGGCGGCAATGGCGCGTTGGCCGGAGAGGCATGATCTGAATCGGGCGCGATCGCGGGGGCTATTCCCGCGACTTCCCAAGCGGCCCGCAGAGCTGACGCCTCCCGCTCCGGCAGCGGCGCCACATTAATGCCGCGCCATTTTTCCTCATCAGGGTAAGCCCAAACTTCCACAAAATCTAGCAGTGTGAGTTCGCGCACCAGCATCGGCCGCAAATATTTGGGCAATTTGATGGCATAGATATCAGTAGCCGTGCGCAATTGCAGGCCCTTGATTTTGCCCTTGGGCGATCGCAAAACTTCAGTAAATTGTCCTTTGAGCACTACCCCAGTCGGTCGCTGAAACTGTGCGTTGGCGATGCGTTCGGCACTGGGGTCAGGCAGGGTTGTCATGCTGTCACCGTCGTCTTTCAATGGGTTTCCCAAGTTTCAATCAAACCGTCCGTAACCAGGTCGCAGCTCCACTCTGAACAAGACAGTGGCAACAAACGGCCTCAGCATTCTCGAAAAGGCTCCGAGTAATTTATTGTAGCAACCCCCATCATCTCCCCGTACGGATAAACGGCTGTCGCCCGTTCCTCCATCGCCCATCTCCCCCGATTCTCTAAACAGCCTTTGCTAATAATTACGCCTGGTGTATCTGCAGCGCTCTATCCGCAACTTTTGGCCTCGCTGCTGATCCGAATTTCGACAGATCTGATATAACTACAGGCGAACTGCGGCATACTGCACAACTGAGACGCTATATCTGGTCTCTGGGAGGTTGATTTATGGGTATTCAGCACCGTTTCTGGCTATATCTTGTAGGTGTCGCGAGTTTGGCAGCTAGCAGCGTCACTGTTATGTCGGTGGCTAAAGTCGCGCTGGCGCAAGCGGCTCCTCAGGTGAGCCAGGCACAAAATGCCGCACTAGCAGAAACCGCGCTTAATCGCGGGCTCGGCATGATTCAGCAAGGGGCCATCGGGCCAGCAACGGCAGCGTTTCAAGAAGCGATTGAACTTGACCCAAATTCTGCTGCCGCTCATTACAATTTGGGGCTCGTGCAGCGACAGACCGGGCAGTTGCAAGAGGCGGCCACTTCTTTTTGGAATGCCTTAGAGGCCGATCCGCAATTTGCGATGGCCTATTCCAACCTTGGCGCCGCCCTGTGGGAAGGGGGCAATCTGGAACAGGCGCAAGACTATCTGGAGCGGGCGATTGAGCTCCAGCCTGATCTGGGTAATGCCTATTACAATCTGGGTCTGGTGCAGCTTGATCAGCAAAATTATGATGCGGCGATCGCCTCTCTTCAAACCGCTGAATCCTATACGCCCAACGCTCCTGAGCCCTCATTTCACCAGGGTCGTATTCATCTCAGACAGGAAAATTTTGCCGGAGCGATCGCGGCTTTTGATCGAGCGATCGCGATTTTCCCTCAATATGTGGAAGCCTACTATAACCGGGGCGTCGCCCAATATGGACAGGGCGACTATAGCGCTTCCCTCGACTCTTTTCGGAAAGCCACCGAGTTCAATCCTGGCTATGCCAATGCCTACTATAGCGCCGGATTATCCTTTATCCGCCTGGGAAATTACGCCGAAGCGCAAGGCATTTTAGAACACGCCAAAAGTCTCTATCTCACCCAAGAGAATCCCCAATGGGCTGCCAACACTCAAGCCCAACTCGATCGCGTTGCCGAACTTTCCGGCCAGTGAATTAGCCATCAGCCAATACCGCGCAGCTCTCTTAATGATGGTCACCTCGGAAATCTTTGCTCCTGTCCGAGAGGTATAGTTTTGGCTGAGTTTGAACGATAGGCGATGGATTACTAGCTTCCTCAGAAAGGAATTAGGGAGACTCTAAAGACCTACTTCAGCGACCAGTCATACGAATGTGTGGCATCAGGGTAGATGCCTTGACTTACTTCTTCCATGAAGCGTTCTGCTGCGGTCATGATTTCAGTTTGCAAGTGCGCATACTGTTTTACAAATCGAGGCGTAGGCCCGTCATGTAATCCCAACATATCTGCTGCCACCAGCACCTGTCCGTCGCAATCAGGTCCTGCTCCGATGCCGATGGTCGGAATCGATAACGCCGCAGTGACTTCCCTAGCAGCAATATTAGGGACAGCTTCCAAAACTAAAGCAAATATGCCCGCTTGTTCAAGGGCAATCGCATCTTGCCGCAATTTTTCAGCCGCTGCCTGGGTGCGGGCCTGCACTTTGTTGCCACCTAACTGGTGGTAAGACTGCGGCGTCAGCCCCAAATGCCCCATCACTGGAATGCCAATCTGAGTTAGGCGCTTGATTAACTCAGATTGGCACCCTTCTACCTTCACCGCATGAACCCCTGCCTGTTTGACTAGCTTCGCGGCATTTTGAATTCCAGCATCGACCATGTGATAGCTACAAAATGGTAAGTCGCCAACTACCAAAGCTTGACGCACTGCCCGAACAACGATTTCGCAATGATAGGACATTGCTTCCACCGTGACCGGCAGGGTCATGTCATGCCCCTGCATAAAAATGCCCAAGGTATCTCCGACCAAAATTATGGGGATGCCCGCTCGGTCAAAAGCCGTGGCTGTCAAAAAATCATACGCCGTCAGGGCGGCAAACCGGCGGCCCGTTTGCTTGTACCCACGAACTGTTTGAGTCGTTACTCGCGCCTGCTGTCCCATCACCATAATTAAGCACCTGCGGAGATGTTGGTTTCCTGGGCAATGGCAAACTCGGCAAAATCTACTTGATGGGTTTGAGGAGCATTGCCTAGCCAGCGGGCAGCCAACTGCGAAAATTGCTGGGGGCAGCCGCTAACGAAAAACTCGGTTGGCCGTCCCGGAGTGGCGCTTTTGAGGTTCAGCAGCTCCAGTTCTTTGACGGCGGCCTGCACCATCGACCGAGCAGGGTCAATGCGCTGAATGGCCTCTGGCAGAAAGGTTTGAAAGACGGGAGCTAAGTGCGGATAATGGGTGCAGCCGTAAATCAACGTGTCGATTTTGGCGGCCAGCAGGGGCTGGAGATACGTTTTAGCCACTCGAACCGTTTCCGGATCCTGCAGGCGATTTTGCTCAATGAGCGGGACAAACTGAGGGCAGCCCACCTGCCAAACTTGTTTGGTGCCGTCGACTTCTAGGATGGCCTGAAGATAGGCGTCGCTGGCCACTGTGGCCGGGGTGGCGATGACGCCGATGCGCTGTCCAGCCTTGGCCGCAGCGCGAGCGCCGGGATGAATTAATCCCAGTATGGGAATGGCAAATTCGGCTTGTACCTGCTCCAGCGCCAGGGCTGAACTGGTGTTACAGGCCATCATCACCATCTTGACGCCCTGGGCCATCATCCAGGAAATGATTTCCCGCACAAACTGCAAAATTTCGTCGGCAGTGCGATCGCCATAGGGCAGCCGAGCCGTATCGCCAACGTACACAATCGCCTCTTGCGGCAGTTGTCGATGCAGTTCGCGTAGAACCGTAAGGCCCCCAACACCGCTGTCAAAAATGCCAATCGGCGCAGTACTCATCGCCGTCAAAGTCGTGTTGTGCCGGTAAGCCATAGAATTTCGCGTGCATCTCAAGGGTTGATAAGAGTTTAGTGGGGTTTGCGAAAATTTCGGCAGCGATCGCCCACTGATTGCAAAGTCTCATCGGTTACTGGCGATTGATATCAATCATGCCCACCGGTTGACGCTGTGCCGACGAGTCAACGAAAAGCAGCAAGCCCCAACCCTTATGAGAAGATAGCCGGAGTCCCTCATATTTTTTGCGCTTATGATTTGGATTGACTGGCTGATTGTGATGGCCTACCTAACGTTGACGCTGTGGCTAGGGCTTTACCTTTCACGCAAAGCATCCAGATCGCTGGTGGATTTTTTTGTCTCAGGGCGATCGCTGCCTTGGTGGCTCGCCGGCACCAGTATGGCCGCCACCACCTTTTCGATTGATACGCCGCTGTATATCGCTGGCGTCGTTGGCACGCGCGGCATTGCGGGCAACTGGGAATGGTGGAGCTTTGGTATTGCCCACGTGGTGATGATTTATGTGTTTGCGCGACTATGGCGGCGCTCAGAAATCGTCACCGATGCTGAACTGACGGAGCTGCGCTACGGCGACCAGATGGGGGCTTGGCTGCGGGGTATCAAAGCTTTTTTGTTCGCCGTGCCGATTAACTGTATTGGCATCGGCTATGCCATGTTGGCCATGGTGAAGGTGATTACCGCGCTGCAGCTCTGGGAAAGTTTGGGCCTAGCGCCGGGGGACAATGCCAAACTGTGGAGCGTCATTGGCGTCAGTGTATTGGTGCTGGTCTATGCCGGCTTCTCAGGCTTGTGGGGGGTGGTGGCGACCGACTTTTTTCAGTTCTTTCTAGCGCTCTTTGGGGCGATCGTCGTAGCCGGTGCCGCACTGATCAAAATTGGCGGCATGGGCTCCTTAGTGGAGCAAATCAACAGTCAATTTGGCCCTGACACGCTGGCGCTGATTCCCCTGCGATGGGGCGATGGGGGCCTGCGCTGGAGCGAAACTGCCGGCATTTCCGTGAATACCTTTTTGGCCTATGTCGGCCTGCAGTGGTGGGCTTTTCGCCGCAGCGACGGCGGCGGTGAATTTATTCAGCGCTTGGCGGCCTCTAAAAATGAAGCTGAAGCTGAGAAAGCCGCTTGGTTCTTCAATATTTTGCACTACGTAATTCGTACCTGGCCTTGGGTCGTGGTGGCGCTGGTGGCGCTAGTGGTTTACCCCAATCTGGACGATCGCGAGCTGGGCTATCCGCTACTGATGAGGGATTTCCTGCCCCCGGTTTTGCTGGGACTGGTGGTGGCATCGCTGATTGCCGCCTTTATGAGCACCGTTTCAACGCTGATCAACTGGGGCGCGTCATATCTCACCAATGATCTCTATGGCCGATTTTTGAATCGTGATGCGGCAGATGAAGAGCTGGTTTTCGCCGGTCGAGTAGCGTCGGGATTAGTCACGCTACTGGGGGCGATCGCCGCGTTTTATGCTCAAGATGTGACGACGATCTTTCGGTTAGTGATTGCGATCGGCACGGGTCCCGGGCTGGTGCTGATTCTCCGCTGGTTTTGGTGGCGCATCAACGCCGCTGCCGAACTCGCCTCAATGCTAGCCGGCTTCCTCATCGGCTTGCTAACGATTCCGGTGGCGGATCCCGCCACCGCCCAAAATCTCGCGGTGATTTTGCTAGCCAATGTGCAGTCTCGCGTCACCATCCTGCAAACCAGCGATTTTGGCCAGCGACTGCTGATTATCGCCGGTATCACTACTGTCATTTGGGTGGCAGTGATGTATTTAACGCCGCCGGAAAGCCCCGAAACCCTGGAGCGCTTCTATCGCCAAGTCCGCCCTAGCGGTCCCGGTTGGAATCGACAGCGCATTGCGGCCAATGAGCCGGCGATTCGGCTCGTGACCTTTGCGGGCGGTTGGCCACAGCTAGGCTTTGAACAGCCTGGTGTTGCCCCAGAACAAAATTTGCTGCTGCAGATACAGCAAGTCATCGCGGCCCTGGGCTTACTCTTCGGCAGCATGTTCGCGATCGGGGGATTTTTATTGCTACAGCAACTAGTTGGCTGGGGAGGACTAATCATTGCGGTACTCGGCAGCGTCTGGCTGCGCCGTCTCAGTCGGGCGCGTATTGAACCCATGCCTCGGCCCGGCTTGGAAGATGTCAGTGGCCAATGATCCAAACCCTATGCGACGTAAATTTGATACCGTTAGCGCAGGCATCTTGCCTGCGATGGCATGCAACGTGACCGGCAGTCAACAATGACGTTGGGGGTTCAGCGCTTGTTGAATTTGGCCTGGAGATCTTTCAAGGTCGGGGGGGCAGCCGTTGACGGTGACGCTTTTCGAGCCGCAGATTTAACCTTCGCTTGACCAGACGGTTTCTTAGACGGTGGCCGATCGCCTTTTTTCTGCAACTGCGGTTTGGCTGACCGAGATGCTGGGGGAGCGGCAGCATTTCCGTCGGGGGATTTCATCGAAAGGCTGATGCGCTGACGCTTCTCATCCACCTCCATCACGCGCACGGTAACGACTTGGCCAACTTTGACAATATCTTTGGGGTCTTGGACAAAGCGATCGGCAAGCTGGGAGATATGTACCAAGCCGTCTTGATGCACTCCTACGTCAACAAAGGCCCCGAAGTTAGCCACGTTGGTCACCACGCCTTCCAACTGCAGGCCTGGCTGCAGGTCGGCCAGGGTTTGAATATCGTCGCGAAATCGGGCAGTGACAAACTGCGATCGCGGGTCTCGTCCTGGCTTTTCCAACTCTTCCAGAATGTCCCGCAGGGTGGGCTCGCCAACGGTATCCGTAACGTAGCGCTTAAGGTCGATTTGCGGTGGGGATGGCAACGACTGCGAGCCCGCAGTCAGCATCTGGGGAGTAATCTGCCAGTCTTGGAGGATTTTTCCCACAATGCCATAGCTCTCGGGGTGCACGGCGGTGTTATCAAGGGGATTATCGCCGCCCCGGATTCGCAGAAACCCCGCCGCTTGTTCAAAGGCTTTGGGACCCAGTTTAGGAACCTTTTTCAGGGTTTTGCGATCGCGAAAGGCCCCATGCTCATTGCGGTACTGCACGATATTGTTGGCCAAGGTAGCGCTAATGCCGGAAACGTAAGTCAGCAGTTCTTGCGAAGCGGTGTTGAGGTCAACGCCAACGTAGTTCACGCAGCTTTCCACCGTTTCGGCTAGCTTTTGCTTCAGGCGCTTTTGATCAACGTCGTGCTGATATTGCCCCACGCCGATGGATTTCGGATCGATTTTCACCAGTTCGGCTAAAGGATCCTGTAGGCGACGACCAATACTGATGGCGCCGCGAACAGTCACGTCAAGGTTAGGAAATTCCGCGATCGCCACTTCGCTAGCCGAATAGACCGAAGCTCCAGCCTCATTCACCATCACCTTGACGGGCTGAGGCGACACAGACTGCAGCACCTCGCCAACAAAAGCATCAGTCTCACGCCCCGCCGTGCCGTTGCCAATGGCAATCAGCGCCACCGCGTGTTTTTGCATCAGGCGTCTGAGGGTGGCAGCGGCTTGGTCGCGCTGGGCGGCAGCTTGGTGCGGAAAAATCACCTCGTAGTGCAAAAACTGACCCGTTTGATCGATAACGGCGACTTTACAGCCGGTGCGAAAACCCGGATCGATGGCGATCGTCGGCTGCATGCCGGCTGGCGGCGCCAGCAGTAAATCTCGCAGATTCGCTTCAAACGTCTGAATCGACGCCTCATCCGCCCAGGCCTTTTTCTCTGCGATGACGGCATTCACCAGCGACGTTTTCATCAGCCGGGTAAAGGCATCTTGAATCAGGTCGCGATAGAACCGTCGCAGTGCCTGCTGGCGAGTGCGAATCACTTGAGATTCCAGATGGCGCAGCACCGCATCGGTGTCGAAGGCAAGTTCTAGGCTCAGAATGTCTTCTCGCTGTCCCCGCAGCAGCGCCAGCAGGTTGTGGGGCGCAATTTTACGAACGGAAATTTCATAGCTGCGGTACAGCTCGAACTTGGTACTGCCCGCCGGAATTTTGGCATCAATGTGCGATCGCCACATTCCTAACTGCAGCAAATGCTCCCGCACCCAGGCTCGCAGGTCAGCCCGCTCGGCCACAGCTTCCGCCAAGATGTCGGCGGCGCCCTGCAGCGCGTCTTCAAAGGTCGCCACTCCGGCGGCGGGATTAGTGAACTCGGCTGCCACCTGGGCTAAATTCAACTCAGCGGCTGAGGACTGATTATGCGCGGCAATCTGGTCCGCCAGCGGTGCCAAACCCTTTTCCTTCGCCATGGTGGCGCGGGTGCGGCGTTTGGGTCGGTAAGGCAAATAGAGATCTTCGAGTTCGGTCTTTTGGGTGCAGGCTTGAATTTTGGCCTCTAGGTCGGCAGTCAGCTTGCCCTGATCGGCAATCGATTTG
>JBCCJU010000059.1:0-31418 GCA_039027715.1 Cyanobacteria bacterium P01_C01_bin.120 | reverse complement strand
GACGGCAACAATGCTTTTTCTGCCGATATGATAGATTCCTTCTTCGGTCATTATTGGCCCCAGTTGGAGCTAGAGCGGGAAGAATTTCTAAATCTGGGAGCGCGCCGCATTGGCGACCCGTGGGAACCTTTTAGTCTTTCAGTATTGGCGCTGCGCATGACTCGTCAAGCCAATGCGGTCAGCCATCGCCACGGCGAAGTTTCACGGGAAATGTGGCAGATTCTGTATCCTGACCAATTGGCCGAGCAAGTGCCGATTGGCCACATCACCAACGGCGCTCACCTGAGTAGTTGGACTGCACCGCTGCTGGTGGATCTTTACAATCAGCATTTGGGCAAAGACTGGGCGCGATCGCTAGTGGAATCTACAAACACTCAACATGCCAATGAGCTACACCTTGCCAGTCAGGAGCTTTGGCACGCTGTGGATGTTATTCCAGAGCGCGAGCTGTGGCGACGGCACTGCATTCTGAAAGAGCGCTTAATTGCCTACACTCGCGCTCGGGTACTGGCCTCACGGCTAGAGCGCAAGGAAGCCAAAGATGACATTATGGCCGTTGACCGGCTGCTGGACCCCCATGTCTTAACCCTGGGATTTGCGCGGCGGTTTAGTCCGTATAAGCGGGGGGCGCTGGTCTTTAAGGACTTGCAGCGAGCCATCCGCATCTTTTCTAACGCCCGTCGACCGATTCAGATTATTTTTGCGGGCAAGGCGCGGCCCGGTGATGATGAAGGTAAGCGGATTATCCAACGGCTGATGGAATGGTGTCGCCATCCAGCCCTGCGCGATCGCGTCGCCTTTATTGAAGATTACGATATGTTTACGGCCAAGCTGATGGTGCATGGGGTGGATGTGTGGCTGAATACGCCCCGTCGACCAACCGAAGCCTGCGGCACCAGCGGTCAAAAGGCCGCTTTCAATGGGGTAATTAACGTTAGCGTGGCGGATGGTTGGTGGTGTGAAGCCCATCAGCCGGGACGTGCCGGCAAACCCGGTAATGGCTGGACAGTTGGCGAAGATATCGAGACGAGCGATCAAGAGCAGCAGGATCAGATTGACGCTGATTCGCTTTACACTTTGCTAGAGCGAGAGATTGCCCCAGTCTTTTACGATCGCGATCGTCAAGGCATTCCTCACAAATGGATTGCCATGATGAAGGCTTCGATTCGCACCAATGCGCCCCAATTTAATAGTGATCGCATGGTAGCCGAATATGTCACGCAGGCTTATTTGCCTGATGTTGCGGCCCCTCCCCTTAAAACCGGCAACGTTGCCTGAGCCACATCGGGCCTGCAGCCGGCGACGGCTAGCCTCAACCGTCCGTCCATAAATCCGGTCTCTGCATGGCAAAACAGGTTAAATGATGTCTCCATATGCGTAACCGAGTTCTCGCGGTGAGATATTTTTAACTTGAACGACTCCTAAGAAAAATACGGCGGCGCTATTAAGCCAGCTCGAAGGCGTGGACTTTTCGGCTAATAAAATTTGACTGCTAGTGACGACAGCCGCTGGCTTTGAGGAAAATGACTCATGATCATTTGGGAAGCTGACTGCTATCGTCGTCCACTCAAAGATGCTGACGGCCATCCGCTTTGGGAACTGTTAATTTGCGATCGCGCTTTTCAATTTACCTATGGCGCCCTGGCTCCTCAAAAAGCCATCAACAGCCACTGGCTACAGCAGCAGCTGGAAATTGCGCTGCAAAAATCGGGCCAAACTCCTAAAGAAATTCACGTCTTCCGCCCACAGTGTCTCTCGTTGCTGCAGGCGGCGGCTGAGCCGCTTAACTTAACGGTGGCAGCTACCCGGTTTACTCCAACAGTGCAGCGATGGCTGGTGCAGCGATCGCAGTGGTATCCTACACAGCCCAACTATTCCGGTGAGCCTTACGAGCCCATCGCTTTGGAAAAACCAGCGCCGGTGCCCATGCCCGAAGATTTGTGGGGGGAGCAGTGGCGCTTTGGCAGCTTATCGGCACAGGATTTTCAAGAAAACCTGATTCATGAGCCCATCCCATTTGTCTCAGTGCCAGCAGACTGGCTGCCATTAAAAGTAGGATTGCCCAGCACAGCTTCCATTCCTGGCGTCATTATCGATGCGGGCCGTAAAGCCCTGCTGCTGTGTCAGTGGCTGCAAGCGCAACAGCCCGCCTACTTGAACTACATTCCGGGTGCCCCAGATGGCGTCATTCTCGAAGCGGGTCTCGTTGACCGTTGGGTTCTGACTACCTTTGAAGATGAGCAGGTAGCTGCCGCTGGTCGTCACTTCAGCGATCGTCGGCAGCAATCTCAGGGCCTCCATTTTCTGTTGGTGCGCCCTGATGATTCCGGCATCACTTTCACTGGGCTTTGGCTGTTGCGTACTTGAAGCTGTCGCCACAAGCAAAACGCCGTAAAGCTGCAAACTTTACGGCGCTGAATTTAGATATGGGAACGAGCGCGTAGTCGCAGATGTGACAAATTTTAGAACCCTCGACGAGAAATCATCTTTTCAAGCGTCGCTTGGGTCTGGTACAGCAAATGCTCACGGCGATCGCTATTCTGATTCAAAGAAGGTACAAGATTTTTAGCCTGTAAAGTCATATGCAGTTGCAGTTGAGCAACATAGTCACTACAGGTTTCACGAGTACCATCGGTACCTTCAGCGAGGTCGTTAGAAGATGCCAACACTTAATTGTTTTCTCCGCTACGGAAATCGTTTTGTCGATACTTTTGAAAGTATCACAGCACCGTAACAATTTCGGGCAACGTGAAACGATCCGTAATGTTGAGCGGTCAGAGAGCAAACGTCAACGAGGCTTAATCAGCAGAGAATAGAATGTCAGGTCAAAAAGCTATAGGGCTATTCACCGCACCTCAAGAGAAGGGGGCCCAAGAGAATCTAGTTAGTGATGCTGTCAGCTCATTTTGCCTGGTCGCTCGCAGTTAGAACTTGATGATTTTTTGAAAAGACCCAGCAGCTTGGAAAGAAGTGCATTATGCTGTCAACAAGTTTTGCTAGTTCATGAAAACGACATCAGTCGCGCTGCTGAAGCTGCGATTGCAAGGCTCTGTAAGGATATTAGGACTCGATAGCTTGTGATTCAACAACCTAAAATCGTCCATTTGAATATCTTCGATACTGACTACGCTAAGATTGCAGCGGGTGAGCAGATTCCGGTAGATCGTAAGCAGCGCTTAGCCTGGGGCGACACCACCTTCAATCGTTTGAGTAAGCAGATTGCGCGATATCGCTACGACAGCCTCGATCAAGAAGGCCGCGATGATTTACTGTGCAACATTGGCAATACGGCGGGTCTGTTTACGCTTGCCGACATGGAAGATATCAATGATCGATTGCGGCGCACAGGGCATTTTTACCTGACAACGGGCGAGCGTCAGCAAGTGGTTAACTGGCTACAAGATGAGCTAGCGATCGACTTACACACTAATCCAGAAACCTAATGCAGCCAATTTGATGATTGGTCACGTGATGCTGTGATGGCCTTGTCGACTGCTGTAGCATGTCTGACGTTGGCTGGAGTGAACGGACCCATGGGAAACATCATCGCGCAGCCGTGGCAGCACTGGAAAAAACTGCGCTGGATCGCAATCGCTGCGCTAACGGCTTTCCTCATCGTGCAGTTTTCGCCCTACGCGGCGCTAGCCCGAGCTGCTTCCCCCGTGATGGCTCACCGCGATCAACTCCCTGCCACGACAGAATTGAACGGGCTGTTCCCGAGTCATCGTAGTGAGCTGCTGGCACAGCTACAGAGCTTACCCAATGGCAGAATTGGCTTACCCAATTTTGCTTTGAATGAAGATACCTTTCAGTTCTCAAATTCAGAACTGGTGAGCGCCATTGACCTGCAGCGCGATGCTGCCGCTTGGGAAATCGTACTCACTGAGCAGCTCGAACAGCTTTTTGGCACCCAAGTTTGCATTGGTGCAGAAGTCAAAACTTGTGTGCTCACTGCTGCCGCTAAAGACTGGCTGCAGACCCAGTTGGAACGGCTTGACCTGGGCATTGGCGAAGGCATGGCGGCGGCGGTATTAGCTTTATGGCAGCAAAATCCGTCGCCGCAGATTCCCTGGTGGCAGCAGTTGATCAACTTTTTGCTGGGGCAAGCCGTGTTCGTGCTAGCGCGATCGCTACTAGAACTGCAAACCTACATTGCCAACCTGTTTTTGATGCAGGGGGTGACGGAAGTCTTCCAGGCCACTCAGGAGATTCGCGAAACTTTTACCCCAACGGATGTCTTGCTTACACTACTAGATATCTTTCTGACGGGCTCTCTCAACCCTTTTACGATGGGCATTTATCGCGCTGTCGAGGGACTATTGACCGACGGTCACACGCTGACGCCGTATCAAATTGAAGAGCACGGCGAGGGCAAATACTGGGTTTACGTTTACGACAGTAACTATCCGGCTGATCGCTCTAATACCCCCGCTGACCTGCACGTGGAGTTCGATACGGTGGCCAACACTTGGCGCTATCAGCCAATTGCTAATGAGGCTCCTTTTACAGGGGATGCGCAGAGCAAAAATCTTGATCTAACGCAGCTTTCGTGGCGGCAAGTGGAGTCTGTGGAAGAGCCGGTCTATAAGGGGCCATTCACCTGTCCATTTTGCAATCTTGACGAGCCAGCGATCGCTACCGAGCCCACCATCGATATCACGTTGATTGGCGAAGGTCAGTTAGCCGTTACGGTGCTAGATCCTCATGCCGCGATCGCCCATACCGCTGGGCCCACCGCTGTCGTGCCGTTTAAGGGAGGTTTAGATCGCGCCGTGCCGGCCAGCTACCACTTGCCCTTTGAGGTGTTGGATAAACCGCTTGAATTGACCTTAAAAGGGCCTTCGACGCGATCGCGATCGCTCGCTACTTTACAAATTACCGGCCCTGGCTACACTGCCGATTTCAAAGATTTGCCCCTGACGCCAGAGGAGACCTTGACTTTGTATGTGGTGCCAACTGCCACCGGGCCAGAACTAACCTTTGTAAGTAATCGCCCAGTCACTATTCCCAAGCTGGCGATTTATCTGAATGATGAAAGTCGGCGGTATGAGTTTGACTCTTCGACGGCGACCGCATTTTCGCTTACGGAGCGGCAAGTGTCAAAAAGCAGCGGGTTTGAAATCAGCAATTTGAAGTTGGCAGCGGGTAAACGGGTGGCTATGGCAACCAAGAGCGACACCCATCGGCTGTACTTTGCCGATGATGATTTAGTCGCCAGTGACTACAGCTTAACCGTGCGTAACCGCATCGTGATTCGCGATCGCATTCAGGTCGGCGAGCGACAGCCCGACTTTATCAATTACACGCTCACCTATGAAGAAGACCTGCAGGCAGCCGATATCAGCGTTGATGGTGATGCCCAGGCCTATTTTGATTATGACCCGGCGTTTGTTGACCCGGCGGAGCAGTCCCGCAATGATTTGTTGACCAATTTTGAGCAGCGTAACTTTCCCATCGCGATCGCCTATGAACCTCTGACCATCACTGGCGTATCAGGACCACTCAAACTGCTACCCACTCAAGCTGCCCCGATGGCTGAGCGGATATTTCAGGGTCGCTTTAGCAAAACTGCTCCTAAATAGCCAGAATATCTATCTAAAGAACGACGTTTACATGCACAAAACTGTTCAAAAAAGATGACTTTTCTGAAAATATAAGTTATACTAATGCTGTAAAAACGAGTACTTCTTTTCTTTCTAATTGAATATTTTCAGTCTTTCTTCTATTTTTGGTTACTTAAAAGTATCCTTCCAGTCAATCTTTCAGGCGATATTTGCTTCATCTTTTTTCAATGCAAGCCTAGCCTTGGCTTCTGTTTCAACAGCGACTTCCTTAAATTTACCTGAATCCAAGTTATTCAAAATACCTATCAATCGGCTTGGGGCACTGACGGTAATCATATCTACACTGCTGTACGAAAGCAGTTATGGTTCTTGGGCTTTCGTCAGTAAGCTCAACAGCGCGATCCCAGCCTATTCTGAATGGCCACTATTTTTCACCACGGTGCGGCTGTTAGTCATTGGAATCACTGGTTGAAGCCGTCATCAGCGTTAGGACAGTCGTCGCATGCCTTGACAAAATCATTTGTGATTAAGTTATTACGTGGGCTCTGGACCCAAGATAGTAATGAAAGGGTCGTGTAAGTAAGTTTGAGAAACTGCCTGTATGGCTTCCAGCGTGACTGACCGAACGCGTTCTTGAAACTGTTGATCAAATTCGACGCCGAGGCCCAGCACTTCATACCAGCCCAGCAGTTGCCCAAGCTGTGCATTAGTTTGCTTGCCTAAAGCGTATTGCCCCAGCAGCTTATTTTTTGAAGCTTCCAGATCATCTTTAGTCATGCCTTCATGGCTGATACGTTCGGTTTCCTGTCGCAGTCCCTGCAGAGCGATCGCTTGGTTTTCGGGTGCGGTGCCCATGTGCGCGACAAACTGCGAGGCTCCTAATCGGGTGGGATAAAAGGCAGAGACGTCGTAGGCGAGACCGCGCTTTTCGCGTAGTTCGACAAATAGTCGGCTCGATAGACCGCTGCCTAAATAGGTGCTAATCAATTTAAGCGTCGCGTATGCTTCATCTTTGACGGGCGGTGCCGGATAACCCACCAGAATAATGGACTGGTGGGTGGGCTGAGCGATCGCTTGATGGGTCGCCGTGGTCGGCACGGCTGGATAAACCTGCGGCGGCATCGCTGTGGGCGGGGCGGCCCAATCCCCCAGATATTCCTTAACTAGAGCAATGGCCGCAACTGGTGTGATGCGTCCAGCAACCACCATGACGCAGTTGTCGGGACGATAAAACGTCTGATGCGTTTGGCTCAAATCGTCGGGGCTGAGGTTGGTAACGCTGGCTTCGGTCCCGATGCCCGGTACACCGTAGGGATGCTCACCGTACATAGCGGCTCGCAAAGCATTGAAGGCCAAAGTGAACGGCTGCTCTTTCATGGAGCGAATGCTCTGCAGCGTTAAGTGCTGCTCTAAATCAAACTCAGCGGCGGGAAAGCTAGGAAACCGTAAGATGTCCGCCGTTAATGCCAAAATAGCTTCGAAATCGGCGGTCACAGTTTTGAGACTAATCAGGCTGTAGTCTGCAGAAGCATCCGTACCGACGCTGGCTCCCACTGATTCCACCCGCTCGGCAATCTCCATCGACGATAAATTTTGAGTGCCTTTGGTCAATAGTGACGACAGCAGGCTGAACAACCCTGCCTGTGATCGCGGCTCGCGCGCAGTGCCGGCATTAATTAACAGACGCGCCGATACGATATCCGCAACGGGATTTTCAATCACCACGACAGTGAGGCCATTATCCAGAGTGACGCGGTGCAAAATGGGCTGATTCGTCGGGGTAGCAGCAGATAGAGTCATGAGTGCAGGCAAAAAAAGATTGAATTATTGAGACAGACAGCAAACATCGAATTTTAGAGCCCATCCAGCATAGTAAGCTCTCAGCACTTACCCATGCGATCGCCTTAGAGCTATTGGATGGGCAATAACACAGTAGATGCATAGCTGTGAGTTGATAAGTATTGGTCGACTAAGTGAGCGATTGAAGTTGGGGTGTGGGCTTGAACGCGCCGAGGATAAGTGTAGCTATCCTCGGCCCTGGCGACGATGCTGTAATAGCCATATAGCCCAGCGAGCTGACCGGGGGTCTCAGTCGAAAAGGCAAAATCGTTGATTAGCAGCCGTTTGGCCCGTTCCAACTCGGCTGGCGTAACGGCTTGAACCGCTAGGGTTGCCAGACGATCGCAAATCAGCGCCTCGACAGCATCGACTCGCTCCGGTTCCAGCCACACCTGCAGCGTAAACAAGCTACAGTCGCGCTGGAGCGAAAAGCTGCTGCCAACATCAAAGACCCACTGACGTTCTTCGCGCAGTTCTCGCACCAGCCGTGAACTGCGGCCTTCTGCCAGCAATGCCGCCGCGATATCCATCCCGCACGCCGCGTCTAAATCATCCATGCCGGGCCCGAGCCAAGCCATGGTGAGACGAGCCTGTTCCAGGCGCGGCACAGGCAACGCTTGACGACGTACGCCCCACCACGGCTCAACGGTTCCAGGCGAAGCCGGATAAATTTGACTGGGCGCGGGCGCGAAAGCCCGAAAAGCATGGCGCACCATTTCCAAAGTCGGTTCTAGAGGTACGCCACCGGCAATCACCACGGTCATGTTTTCCGGCTGATAATGAGTCTGGTGAAAACAGCGCATCTCTTCCGGCGATCGCTGACTCAAAATCGCTTCAGTGCCCAGCACCGAACGGCCATAGGCATGATTAGGGAACACCTGTTCAGAGAGGGCTTGAAAGCCTAGCCAATCAGGATCGTCTTGGGCCTGGCGAATTTCCTCTAAAACGACCTGCCGCTCCCGGGTAAATTCATCGGCGGGGATGCTGGCATGCAGGACTAAATCAGCCAAGTGAGGTAATGTCGCAGGTAGCGCTGTCGCCGCCACAGCCACGTAAAAGTGCGCGTAATCATGGCTGGTGGCCGCATTGCTGAAACCGCCCTGGGTCTCAATCGCCTGGTCAAACATACCCGGCGGCAAATGCTCGGTGCCTTTGAACACCATGTGCTCTAGGAAGTGAGCCATGCCTGTCCACTCCAGCGGCTCACAAGCCGCTCCGGCATTAATCCACACGTCCGCAACCACAACGGGGGTGGCGGGCATCTGATGATGCACAACCGTTAGACCATTTTCTAAACGGGTGACCGTAGCGGGAAAAGTCAGGGTTGAGGTAGTCAAGGGCTCGGAGTATACGATTGCCAAAATGTAATTGGAGACAGATGCCAGCTGTAGCTCGTTAAGCCAAAGCTGACGGCAGCAGCTTCACAAAATTGCTCGATAGTGGAGATTTACATAGCAAGATGCGGTGATCGTCGCTCAAAGACTGTCAAATTTAATACAAATTCAAAAGCGTTTTAAGCAGTGAAATGGCCTGTTTTTACGTATCTATCGTTTCGATAGCGTAGCGAATTTTGTTCATTCTCGATAGCCGTAAAGGCCATGACTTTAACCTTCCTTAAAGAAAACTTAGGGCTCGTCATCTGAATGCCAAATCCGCGTTGCTGAATAAAGTGATGACTCCCACGTTTTATAAGTTAAGTCGGCCGTTCCTCCTGCTCTAGTTTTCGGGCGGTGACCGAGCAGTAAGAGCAGCCTGCTTGCGATTTAGGTCATCCCCAAATCATCCAGAAACTGGTTTTAGGCTCGGCAAGCAATCGTTCTAAACCAAAATAAAATCCCCCTCTGCAAAACAGAAAGGGATTTCAAAGAGTTGTTCACCGCGACGCCGTCTTACCTCAGTTTCCGACCTGGAAGAACCAGGTGGGAATGCCGGCACCGATTTTAAGTTTCCGAGTACAAGCTCGGTCTACTGCCATCAGCACTACTCGATTCCCTTACAGACAAAGCATAGATCGACAAACAGTGTTGGCAGTCACCAACGTCGTAGTGAATCTTTGGATATCATAACCAACTCCCCCCTGGCGATCGCAAGGGGGAATTATGAATTCTCTGACCGGAGATTACGACTCATAAGAGGGATACCAGATAGCTTCGATGGCTGCAGCTATTTGTGACCAGTCTTCAGTTGCCGTCAGGCAGGCGGTCACGTGTCCTAGTTTGCGACCCGGCCGCGACTGCTGCTTGCCATACCAATGCACGTGCAGGTTCGGCTTTTGCGAAAGCTCAGCTCGTACATCGCCATAGTCGTGATTAGCCGTCTCAAAGCCGAGTAAGTTGATCATCAAGGCGCGATCGCAGGTCATCGCGGGATTGCCTAGCGCCTGGCCAGTGACGGCTAATAACTGTTGGGCAAACTGCGAGGTTTGGGCCGCATCCAGCGTGTAATGACCAGAGTTGTGGGTGCGCGGGGCAACCTCGTTGATCAGCACCTGTTCCCCGGGGGCGAGAAAGAACTCGATGCCCAGCACGCCCACAAAATCCAGCTTTTCAGCAAGGGTGCGGGCGATCGCTGTTACCTGCTGCCGCACCGTCACTGACACCGCTGCTGGCGCGATCACCCGCCGACAGACCTGGTCCACCTGCTGAGTTTCCACCACGGGATAGACAGCGATTTCGCCCGTAGTGGAGCGGGCCACCATCACCGCTAGCTCTTTTTCAAACGGAATAAAGGCCTCAAGTAGGACCGCCTGCCGCTCAATCTGCTGCCAAGTTTGCAGTAATTCATTGGCTGAATTGATGAGAAAAGTGCCCTGGCCGTCATAGCCCAGGCGGCGGGTTTTCATCATCAGAGGGAAGCCAATCGGCGCCGCGATCGCCGCCACCGCAGCATCTTCATCGGTTTCACCGAGGGTGACAAAAGGTGGATTGGGCAAATTATGGGCGGCAAAAAACTGCCGTTGAGTATATTTGTCGAGCAGCGGTGCCAATGCATTCAATCGCGGTCGAAACGTGATCCCAGCTGATTCCAGCGGCTGCAGCGCAGGGAGATCAACAAATTCATTCTCAAAGGTGAGAACATCGCAGCGATCGCTCAGCGTTTGGGTGCCAGCCACATCAGTGATTGGAGCCAGAACGTAGTCAGCGGCAGTGGCGATCGCGGGATCGGTGATTTTTGGCGTCTGAACCACAATTTCAATCCCTAACTTGGGAGCTTCGAGGCCCATCATCCAAGCCAACTGCCCGCCGCCAATTACGCCAATACGTGGTTTTGTCATACCTGCGTCACTTACCCTATCGAATGCGAAATGCGAGGAACAGAGGGCCGGTGGCTATGAGCTTTCCGCAGAGTAGCCCCGAAATCTGACAAATCTAAAATTGCCAATCGCCCCTCTAAAGTCATCGATTGGTCCAAAAATCACTGCATGTCGATGTGGCGTTCCTCAACTTTCTGCAACCTTGCCAAAACGACGATGGCGCTTTTGATAGTCGCCCAGTGCCTGATGAAATTCTGTCGGGTCAAAGTCTGGCCACAGCGTGTTGGTGACGTAGATCTCGGCGTAGGCCAGTTGCCAAAGTAAGAAGTTGCTGATGCGCATTTCGCCGCTGGTGCGAATGAGTAAGTCCGGGTCTTCCAGGCCGGCGGTGTAGAGATGATGACCGAAGGTGGTTTCGTCGATGTCTTCGGGAATGAGATGACCTAGTTTGACCTGCGTTGCGATCGCCCGACAAGCCTGAACAATTTCTTGGCGACCGCCATAATTGGTCGCTACGGTGAAGCGAATGCCGGGATTGCTTTGAGTTTCTTGTACGGCGCGGTCAATTTCCGCCTGCAGTGAAACTGGCAGCGATTGCAAATGCCCCACAAACTGAATGCGCACCCCTTCCGCCTTCATTTCGGAAAGCTCTTGCCGCAGCACTCGTTCAAACAGGGTCATTAAAAAGTCAACTTCGGTATGGGGACGGCCCCAGTTTTCGGTCGAAAAAGCATAGGCCGTGAGCGCTGGAATGCCCCAGTCATCGCAGGTGCGCAGGAGTTTTTTTAAGGTGTCGACTCCCCGCCGGTGCCCCATAATGCGGGGCATGCCGCGCTGTTGTGCCCAGCGACCGTTGCCATCCATGATGACGGCGACATGACGGGGCAGGCGATCGCGATCAAGATCTAGGGGGAGAGAGGCGGGCACAAGGGGCTCAGCGGTCATTTTTTCCACGAGAGGCGGGCAACGAAATAAAAGGCAAACGCTGCCAGAGCGATCGCCCCTGCTTGAGCAACCGTTTGCTCAGGCTCCAAAGTTGTGGACTCACCGAGTCTCGATCACCTGATGGCGATAGGCGAGCATTCAACAACTCCCTTAGTTTACTGCTGGTTAGGGGCCGATTGAGCTTTCCCCGCTCTGCTAATGAAATCGATCCGGTTTCCTCAGACACAACAATGCACAGGCAGTCTTCAACCCGTTCGGTGATGCCCATAGCAGCGCGATGACGAGTGCCCAACTGTCGCGAAGCGGACCGTTCAGAAATCGGCAAAATTACGCCAGCGGCCTGTACCCGTGAGCCCCGCACTAAAACAGCGCCGTCGTGGAGCAGCGTGCTCGTTTGAAAAATTGTTTGCAGCAGTTCCCGCGAAATCTCGGCGTTTAGTCGCACCCCCGGTACCGAAAAGTCGCGCTCGTCAATGGGGCGATCGATTTCCACAATAATTAGCGCGCCGATGCGATTTTGCGATAGCTCTTTGACAGCGTCAACCAATTCATCAATCGGATTGTCGGCCTGGGGAGAAAACTCGCGATCGGCAATCACCAAAAGTTGGCCCAGCCGGCCGCGACCAATTTGTTCCAGCAAGCGACGAAATTCGCCCTGTAAAATGAAGGCCATGGCCACGGCGGAACCAATCACCAATTTGTCTAGCACAAATGCCAGCAAGGCCAAACCCGCATTGCGGCTAATGGTCGCGGCTAGCAGCAGAATAATAAACCCTCGCACCATCCATAGCGTTCGGCGTTCACCGATCATCACCAAGATGGTGTAAACCAGCAGCACAACTAGCACTCCATCCAGGAGTCTTAACGGCCATCCTCCTAAGATGTTGAGGATTATCTGACCTAGCTCCCAGAATTGCCCCATGTGCAGTGCCGCAGCTCTATTCCAACGGGTAACGAATGATTAATCCGAGTCACAGCGACGCCATCAGCTACAAATCAACGATAAAAACTTGGCAGGCGTCTAGCTAGCGAACTGTCAAAGCCTCGACCAAGAAACTCAGGCCGTTCTAGCCTGCGATCTAGTGAATTCCTCTAGCCATCTGCAGACAGTAAACCGGCTGGCAGACAATCATGACGAATCAAGTCCTGTAACGTTTCCCGCTGAATGATGAGGTGGGCTTCTCCCGCATTCACCAAAACAGCGGCTGGCCTAGGGACTCGATTATAGTTGGAAGCCATGCTGTAGTTGTAAGCACCCGTGCCTGCCACAACAATAACGTCATTTGCTGCCAGCGCGGGTAAATAAGCATCATGGATCACCACGTCACCAGATTCGCAATGCTTGCCTGCCAATGTGGTCTTTTCGGTCAGTGGCGCCGACATCCGATTAGCAACTAGAGCCCGATAAACCGATTGATAGGTAATCGGACGGGGATTATCAGACATGCCGCCGTCTACGGCAACATAGTTACGAATACCTGGAACCGTTTTCTGACTGCCCACAGTGTAGGCGGTTATCGCAGCGGAACCAATCAGCGATCGCCCCGGTTCGGCAATCAGCTTAGGCAGCGCTACGCCCTGGGCTTTGCAAGCTGCTGTCACTGCTTCTGCCACGACCTTAACCCAGGCATCAATACTAGGCGGATCATCGCCTTCGGTGTAGCAGATCCCTAGCCCGCCGCCAATATCTAATTCGGCAACGGGCAGCCCATACTCGGCGGCTTTTTTGAACCACTGCACCATCACCCCGGCCAAATCAGCGTGGGGCTGTAGTTCAAAAATCTGGGAGCCAATGTGAGCATGCAGACCGATACAGCGCAACTGTGGCTGCTGTGCAATATATTTAAAGACGTCTTCAATCTGGTCAGGATCGAAGCCAAACTTGCTGTCAAGGTGTCCGGTACGAATATATTCGTGGGTATGACATTCAATGCCAGGCGTCAACCGCAGCAAAATCGGCACGGGACCCTCTAGCGGCTGCGCCAGTTGACTCAGCGACTTCAGCTCAAACCAGTTGTCTACGACGATGCGACAGCCAGCGTCAATGCCATATCGCAGCTCTTCGATTGACTTATTGTTGCCATGAAAATAAAGGCGATCGCTGGGCACACCGGCTTTCACCGCTGCCAGCAACTCCCCTGCCGAAACCACGTCAATTCCCAAGTTCTCCTGATTGACCATGGCACAAACCGCCAAGCAGTTCCAAGCTTTAGAAGCGTAAATCACCAGCGACTCACCAGAATAATGCTGATGCATCGCCTCGCGATATTGACGACAGGCTGCCCGCAGGGTCATCTCATCTAAAATGTAGAGTGGGGAACCGTACTGTTCCAAAAGTTGAGGCACGTCACAGCCGCCAACTATCAGATGGTCGTTCTCACTTACTTCAGCGGTTAAAGGCAGCAGATTTTGATTGGGAGATGCGCTCCGAGACGTTAAGGTCGCTGCGTGGGCTGCTAGATAATTCAGGCTGGTGCGAGGGGGATCAACTGTAGAAACCATGGATTTTGACAATGTGCTGGATAGTTTTAGACTAGGACAGTTCAGGGACGCCAAGGCTGGACAATGGGAAAATGCAGCAAAACCCTTGGCCGAAACTTCAGTGTACAATTGCGAGCTGTTTCCATGAAGGCAAACTATTTTGTCAAAAGTTTTTAGGGCTTTCAAAAAAATTGGTTTTACCAACTTTTCAACCGCTTGCATACTCCCCCCCTCTGAATTCTCTTGAAAACAGATTGATTGTACCGGTGCCCGTTTTCACAACTTAGGGCTGACTGAGGCTGAAATAAATTAGTTGAATCGTTTGGTTAAATCATCGGGAGCTTGCAATAAGCAGCTCCTAGAAGCTGTTACAGAATTTAGTAAGTCGTTTTATGTTTGTTGTTTGCCGGCCGGTAACTGATTCAGATTTACCAAATGTCATTAATCTAGACCATCGATGTTTTGGGGGATTATGGGACGAATCTGCCTATAGTCGCGAAATTCTGAGTCCCAATAGTGATTTGCTGGTAATTCAAGACAGCTCAGCAAGCTTAAGCCCCATCATTGGTCTCGGCTGCCTATGGGCCATTTTGGAAGAGGCGCATATTACCGTTTTAGGCATCGATCCCCGCTATCGACGATTAGGGCTGGGGCGCTGGCTGCTGATTCATCTGCTGCGAGCTGCGATCGCCCGTGGACTGGCCCACGCTACGTTGGAAGTGCGTCAGTCCAATCAAGTCGCGCGATCGCTCTATGGCTCCTTTGGTTTTCAAGTGGCTGGAGAACGACGACACTACTACGCCGATGATGAGGATGCGCTGATCCTGTGGAAAAAAAATCTGCAAGCGCCAGAATTTTTGCAGGACTTAATGGCTCAACAAAAGCAGCTAGAAGCACAGCTGCAGATTGCCGTCCCAGGGGGGTCCTAAGCAGCTATGGCAGAAACAGTGCTGTAGATATCAACGTCGGCTAATGTTGGATTAGCACCGACAACGAAGGCAAGAAAAGTTAAGAAAGGGCAATGAAGGTTTAAGAAAAAAGTGACGATTGGTTATCGCCACTTTTTACGAAACGTGAATCAGGGGGCGGTTTTCACCACTGTGTTTCGGGCCACAGTTCGCCAATACCTCTGTGCTAAAATCACTGTAACCAGCGCCCAGCAGGTATTTGGAATTCCACTAATGTTTGAACGCTTCACAGAAAAAGCTATTAAAGTCATCATGCTCGCCCAGGAGGAAGCCCGCCGCCTGGGTCACAATTTTGTGGGAACCGAGCAAATTCTCCTTGGCCTTATAGGAGAAGGTACGGGCGTTGCGGCCAAAGTGCTCAAGTCGATGGGGGTCAATCTTAAAGATGCTCGCATCGAAGTTGAGAAAATCATTGGTCGTGGCTCTGGGTTTGTCGCTGTTGAGATACCCTTTACACCCCGCGCCAAGCGCGTACTGGAGCTTTCTCTTGAGGAAGCACGCCAGTTGGGACACAACTACATCGGCACAGAGCACTTATTGTTAGGGCTGATTCGCGAAGGTGAGGGCGTCGCTGCCCGCGTACTGGAAAATTTAGGCGTTGATTTGTCTAAGGTTCGTACGCAAGTTATTCGCATGTTGGGAGAAACCGCCGAGGTCTCTTCCGGCGGCAGTCAAGGGCGCACTAAGACGCCGACGCTGGACGAGTTTGGCTCGAACCTGACCCAAATGGCAGGAGAAGGCAAGCTTGATCCCGTTGTTGGGCGGCAGAAAGAGATCGAGCGGGTGATTCAAATCTTGGGTCGCCGCACGAAAAACAACCCTGTTTTGATTGGTGAACCGGGCGTCGGCAAGACCGCGATCGCCGAAGGCTTGGCCCAGCGTATCACTAACGGCGATATTCCCGATATTTTGGAAGAGAAGCGGGTCGTTACGCTCGATATCGGTTTACTGGTGGCAGGAACCAAGTATCGCGGTGAGTTCGAAGAGCGCTTGAAAAAGATCATGGATGAAATCCGCTCGGCGGGGAATGTCATCTTGGTCATCGATGAGGTTCACACCTTAATTGGTGCGGGCGCTGCGGAAGGAGCGATTGACGCCGCTAACATTCTTAAGCCCGCATTGGCTCGGGGCGAACTGCAGTGTATCGGCGCAACTACTTTAGATGAGTACCGCAAGCACATTGAGCGCGATGCGGCTCTGGAACGGCGTTTCCAGCCGGTAATGGTCGGCGAGCCAAGCATCGAAGAAACTATTGAAATTCTTCATGGTCTGCGCGATCGCTATGAACAGCATCACAAGCTCAAAATTACCGATGATGCTTTGGATGCTGCCGCTAAACTATCGGACCGGTATATTTCTGACCGCTATTTGCCAGATAAAGCGATTGATTTGATTGACGAGGCGGGCTCCCGAGTGCGCCTCATTAACTCGCAACTGCCCCCCGCCGCCAAGGAACTGGATAAGGAGCTGCGTCAAGTCCTTAAGGACAAAGACAATGCGGTTCGTTCCCAGGACTTTGATACGGCTGGTGAACTGCGCGATCGTGAGATGGAAATCAAAGCCGAGATTCGCAGCATTGCTCAGAATAAGAAAGCGGATGGCGAGAACGGCGATGATATGCCCTCCGTCGATGAGGAAGACATTGCCCAAATTGTGGCCTCTTGGACAGGAGTCCCGGTCAGCAAGCTGACGGAATCGGAATCTGAGAAACTGCTGCACATGGAAGACACCCTGCATCAGCGGTTGATCGGCCAAGACGAAGCAGTAAAAGCCATATCTCGGGCTATTCGCCGGGCTCGGGTGGGTCTCAAGAATCCCAACCGCCCCATTGCTAGCTTTATCTTCTCCGGACCTACTGGAGTGGGTAAGACTGAGCTCACAAAAGCCTTGGCAGCTTACTTCTTCGGCTCCGAAGATGCCATGATTCGCCTGGATATGTCCGAATTTATGGAGCGGCACACGGTCTCCAAGCTGATTGGTTCGCCTCCGGGCTACGTCGGCTACAGCGAAGGGGGGCAGCTCACCGAAGCCGTGCGTCGTCGGCCCTACACCGTCGTCCTCTTCGACGAAATTGAAAAAGCGCATCCTGACGTCTTCAATATGCTGCTGCAGATTTTGGAAGATGGTCGCCTGACGGATGCCAAAGGTCGCACGGTGGACTTCAAGAACACTCTGCTAATCATGACCTCGAACATTGGCTCGAAGGTAATTGAGAAGGGTGGCGGCGGCCTCGGCTTCGACTTCGAAGATGACCAGGCTGAGTCGCAGTACAACCGCATTCGGTCTTTGGTGAATGAAGAGCTGAAGCAATATTTCCGACCAGAATTCTTGAATCGTCTGGATGAGATTATTGTCTTCCGTCAGCTCACCAAGGATGAAGTCAAAGACATCGCCGATATTCTACTGCGGGAGGTCTTTGGCCGCTTGCTAGAGCAGGGTATTGAGCTGCAGGTAACCGAGCGATTCAAAGATCGCCTGGTGGAAGAAGGCTATAACCCCAGTTATGGAGCTCGGCCCCTGCGTCGCGCCATCATGCGTTTGCTAGAGGATACGTTAGCTGAAGAGATTCTCTCAGGCCGCCTGCAAGAGGGCGATACTGCTTCTGTGGATACCGATGATTCCGGCAAAGTCTTGATTCAGCCAGGTGAAAAGCGCGAGCTACTGCCTGCTGCTGACTAGGGGCTAGACCGGCACGCTGACGGTGTCGAGTTATGGAAAGGCGATCGCTCAATCAAAAGCGATCGCCTTTTTAGTAAATAATCTTGAAGCAATTTCTCCGATAGCTTGCTCCGCACTCGGATCTTCCTTAATAATGATTAACGCCGGTTTACGGTAATTTAATTTTTGTTCTCATTTTGTTGATTTGTCATACTGCCTGAAAAGGTAGCCGGGAGTACTGGTATGGACCTGATTAAGAAGATTTTTGGCGGCATTTTTGGTTTGATTGGCGGCATTTTTGGCGCAATCGGAAAGGTTTTTGGTTTTGGGAAAAAAGACGATGCTTCGATTCAACAGGATGCCGCTGCCCCTGTTACGGTGACAGATGCCGCCGATGAGTCACTTCAAGCAGCGAAGGGATCTTTCAAAGAGCAAATTCCGGCAGCTCCCCCAGCTGCTGAGCAGCAAGCCGCGGCTGTTGAGGCTGAAATGCCCAAAATTCCTAACTTTGCAACAGACTACTTCGTCAATCCCGAGGTTAATTTTTCTCCTCGCCGTCGTCCAGGGCCGAGCTTGTCGTCTTTTAAGGAAATGGCCAAGCAAGTGGGAAGTCGCTCAGCCTCTATGGGTTAAGTACTGAATGAACCACGCTTTTGGCTCTCATGTTTAGCGAGCTTCTCAAATTTGAGAAGCTCATTTTTTTAAGGATTTAGTTTTGACCCTGAAACAATCCTGCTGGCAGAATTCCATAGACTTTTGGAAGTTCGGACGATATCTGCCTGAAGCTATTCAGGCAAGTTACGATTCCAGGATGATGACATCAAGCCAGCTCTGCTCATTGATGATGTGTGGCATGTATGGTGCTATATGGCTTTAGTCTTCACCATCGATGTGTCCATCACCTTAAGTAAACTGGTTCGCCTCACTCCCCTTACTTAGATAGACAGCCACCGCCGGACCCAGTTTGAATCTTTTTATAGCAGGGCATTTGCCCTGATGAAGAAAACGTTATCCTAAAATATCGTATTGATTTATTTGTTGGCGTTAGCACGAGTATCTTAGGTTGCTTTATGGAAAGGCGATCGCCTTTGAAGCCGTCTTGGCGGCCATGGTTATTGTTGTCAGTCTTACCCGTAATTTGGTTAAGTCAGAGCCATATTAAAACTCAGCTGCGAGAACCGCAGGCAATTTTAGTGCTTGGCGGCGCTGCGGAAAGAGAACATTTTGCCGCTGAATTTGCTCAGCAACATCCAGAGCTTGAAATTTGGGTGTCTTCAGGCACAAATCCAGAGTATGCCCAATGGCTATTTCAAGAAGCTAATATTGCATCTGAGCGGGTGCATTTAGATTATCGTGCGGTTGACACAGTCACCAACTTTACGACTGTTGTGGCGGATCTTAAGCACGATGGTGTGGAAAGTATTTATCTAGTCACCTCTGATTACCATATGCGACGCGCTAAAATCATCGCTCAAGTGGTGTTGGGCCGCCATGACATTACATTTGAACCGTTGCCCGTCCCCTCAGAGCAAGCAGTGGCTGAGCCCCTAATGCCTGGACTCAGAGACGGAGCCAGAGCTATGCTATGGATTTTTACAGGCCAAACTGGCTCTGCCTGGGGGCAACGGCTCAGCAAATCATAGGTGGCTGGCTACTTTACCGGAAAATATAAATCACTCACTGAAATTAACTACGTTCCGTAATTGGGAAAGCTACAATTAAGTCGCATTTCAGCATCGTTATTGCTGTATAGCTACCTTGTCTTATGCATTCCACCATTGAATCTCCCTATACACCAGAGCAAATTACAGTCTGGTTTCGTGGGCTCCTCACGATTGCTTGGGCCGATGGTCACTTTGATGAAGAAGAGAAAAGTCTAATCACCTCTATGACCCAAGAGGAGTTTGCTCCCGACATCAACTTTTTTGATGCATTGGAGCCCATATCGGCAGACGATTTGGCAGCGGGATTAGGCCAGCAAACTCATATTGCCGAAGATTTTTTACGCACAGCTGTTATGGTGGCGCTGGCCGATGGCATCTATTCCGCAGAAGAAGATCAAAAGCTGCATCGCTTTTGCCAGGCTTTAGGCCTGGAAGATCAGACATTGGACTCAGTGCGGGAAACTCTGTGCGGCGTTGAAAGAACTGAGCCCACTAAACCTCACACCTCCGAGCAGCATGGCCTAGAGCCGCTGAAGCCAGCTAGAGAATGGCTTGACCAACTGGATGTCAAAGATCCCCGTCTGGCCCGTTTTATTTGCAAAATGGTGCCTTCGCAATGTCCATTTGAACGGGATGTGACGCTATTCAAGAAAAAAATCATTCATATTCCAGCCATGTGTAAGCTTAATCCGCTGTATGACCAATTGGTAGGACTGCGGTTTCGGGCTTTGTCATACCTGGCGGATGACTGTGGTGAAGACGTAACGCCTTACATTTGAGAACTTGATGTTGTTTTAATCTGATTGACTCAGTACTGCGCTAACGCAGCGAGAAATAAAGTCTTGTCATTAGTTAGGTTGAAGACAAATTAAAACTGTTTCTTAGCAATCTGTGACGGCAAAATCTGCTGCCTACTAATTTCTTGATGCCAAAGCAATCTCTTTCATCAAGATGAATTGGCAAGACGTCAACAGCTAATCTGATAAGCTAATTTTTGCTGGACGGCCTGAAAGCTGATAAATCCTTTATGTCCGATGGAGAAGACTCATCATTGTTCTCAAATTTATGAATTCGGGAACGATGCCGTTCAGACATAAATTGCTCCGGATCAACACCATCAAATGTGGGGGGTATCCATACTCGAATAATAAGCAAAGCTCCTAATACAAGTAGGAATATGCAGGCCACTAACACTTGAATCCAAGGGGTTTCTAAAACCCCTCGCACGATGATTTCTCTCAAAACTGAGACAATTGAAACCTCTACCGCCACACCGATGGAAACTCGATGCTCTTGTAGATAAATAATGAGTAACCGAAATAGCTCAACTAGAATCAGTAAAAACAAAATATCAGAGGTTACAGTCTGAAACTGCAAAGGTGGTAGTAACGACAGCACCATCTCTCGGAGCTGCAAGACCATAAAGCTGAACAGCCCAATGCACAAGCAAATTATGATCAAATCCTGAACAGTTTCCAATAGCCGAGTTACATGGCTACTGTTGAGCCAGCGATACCAAGGAAGTGGAGAAGGAGACGGTTTATTCATCATTATCGAGTAGCGACTTGACTTCACTAATGCAGCCTAAAATGCTTAAAAATCAGCAACAGCGACAAACATCAGCAGAGCATTCTTAGCTAGATAGCAGAAGGCTCAAAAGCGCAAGCTAGCAACTTCCTCATAAAGTGGATTGAGTTTGCAAAGGTGTGGCATATTGATGTGAATAAAATGCCCAATCCGCACATCTTGCTCAAAAAAACCTTGAGCTGAAATAAATTAGCAAGTTAAGTGGCTCTGGGCTAGATTGCTCATATCAATTTTTGAGTTACTGATGCAATTGTTGACAAGCAACTGTATACGTAGAGATTAAGCATAATTAGAATAAATTTCAATAATTCTTTCATATAAATTCTAGTTATATTGAATAACGCTTGCTTAACTCTTCAGAGTGGTAATGTGCGGTAGTGCCTCCTTCTTAAGTTTCCATGAAAAAGCCGGGGGTTAAGCCCCGGCTTTTGGATGTCGTGTTCCTCGATTCAACAACCGTCTGGTCCACAGAATTTGTGCGCATACAGTACCTCTGCGTCACAAATGTAGGCGATGCCCGAATAGTCATCGAAAAACTCCAAGGCGATCCGATCCGAAATCTTTAAGGCCATATCCTGATTTTCGGTGAGCACCTCAAACTTTATATTTGACTGAGTGTCGGAGAAACTGGGTTGTCCCGACGAGCGTACGTTACGACTGCCTTTACCACCAGTTTCCAGCACCGTGTAACCGGTTGCTCCGGACTCGTCGATGATATTAGCGATCTTCTTCATCAGCAATTTTTCCGTGATGATAACAAGTTTTTTTGCTGGTTTGGACATGTTAATTACCTTCTGAGAAATGCATTCATTGAGTAAGTTGGTTATTGATCTGAGGGCGTAGTCTGCCGATATCTGTCATCTGGATTAGCCACCCCCCATCGTTGCCTGCGCCAACTCAATGAAGAGTGGAATGCACACAGCCAGGGCGATTGGTGTGCCAACAGCAGTGGACGAACCGATATAAGCAGAGGGGTTAGCCTTAGGAATGCCGGCGCGTAGTGTGGGTGGTCCGGAGATATCTGAACTAGAGGCAGCGATTACGGATAAAAGCACAACGCCGCCAGGACTAAAGCCCGTAGTGATGTGGGCAATATAGCCAAGACCGAAGCCAATAAATCCATGCAGTAATGGCGCTAATGCCGCATATAAAGCGTACCACTGGCCTACTTTGCGCAATTCGCCAAGTCTTGACCAAGCCTCCATGCCCATAATCAACATTAAGATTGAAAGCAGACCGCGGAAAGGGGGATCGAAGAACCCTTCATACACACTCTCAGGTTGAGTTAGAATTCCTAGGGCAAGACCCAGAAGCAGTGCCGAAAGGGCTGAGCCTTGAAGGCTTTCCTTAATAATGGGCCAAATTTCAACTCGATTGCTTGGCCCACCACCTGACCGACTGGAAGATTCACCTCCGGTAGCGCCCGAATCGCCAGAATATCCGCTTGCTGAACTACGCGGGTCGACATTGGAATACCCACCAGCCGCGACAGGTTGCATACCTCCGTACTCTTCTTTTCTGAGATATTCTTCATTTTTAAGGTACTTGTCGCGCTTCTGCTTGCCGGCATAAATGCTTGCCAAAACAATTGCTGTCACCAGCGCTGGGATATCCATGAAGGGATAGAGGGCCGCAGACCAAGGCTCGTACTGCATCTGTTCTGATTCCAGCAGCGTAATACCGGCGGCGAGGGTAGAGCCGCTTACGGCACCGAACAAGCCCCCTGTGGCAATGCCATCTAAGGTTTTGACGCCTGGCAGCCTAGCTAACGTGTTGCGGGCAATGAACACGATCAAGATGCCAGTGACCGTGGCGAAGATTGCAGGCAAAAGCATCTCTGCTAGGTTGGCATCACGGATAGCAACGCCACCGCTCAGGCCGACTTTAATCAGCAGCATAAAAACGATGAACTTGTAGATAGAATCGGGAATCGTCAGTCGACTACCGAGAGCGGCAACGACCATGCCCCCAAGCAAAAAGCCGAGCGTTGGTGACTGCAACTTCCCGACGAAGAGCGTCAAAAATTCGGATAAAAAATCCATAAGTACCTCCTTCCACCTCCCCATGACAGAGGAGTGGCAATTGCAACAAATTGGAAAAACATCAAAGAAAAGTAGAGGTTAAGCGCTTAATCTCTACAGTGCAGGTGTTACGTGAAAACCTGTTGGTGAAGTCGTCTAGAAAATGGCTGCTCCCCAAACGACCTCGAAAAGTGAGAGATGTTCAGACCTCTCTATATAGATTTAGCTCTATTCAAAGCCGAATCTCTATATTAATAAGTCTATCTTGAAAACCACGCTATTGCTCGAGCAATAGCGTGGTTTTTCTAACCAATGTCAAATCAGAATTATAAGTTCTACTTTTATCTTAGAATTCTAAATATATCTCTGGTTAATGTTAATTGCGGTTCGAGCTTGCTTTTGGTGTTCATGGAGCGCCATTGGCTCGGGCATATTTCGCTTAAGAATGACTCAATTGCCAATTTGCGGTCTGTAGCTTATCTAAATCTTGTTTTATGGTTGCAGTTGGGACCACTAAAGCCTTGGAGAGAGAAGGGTAGACATGCATAAAATTAGAACTTTCCCTGAGTGAGGAGCGTAATGGTGATTTGAACCTTTCGGGAAATATCTAAAGATGTGGCGGCAATTTAAGCAGTGGTTGCTAAAAGACCAAGACCCACCAATGGTGGATAGTCGGAGCGATCGCCACTCCAGTATTTTACTGAATGCCGTGGTGGCTTTAGGCAATATCCGAGAAAGAAATTACCCACTCAGAGCGTTGGTTTAATGCCTACGGCAAGGCTGCACCAACGTTCCTCAACGCCAACCTACAGCAGTATGCTCATTTCGAGAAATCCCCTTAAGTACTCCCTGACCTCAGACTTCAGGCAGAGTAGAGCGCTTATTCTCCCACAACGGCAAAGTATGCTTTTTAATGCACATCATGTTCATCCGAATCAAGTCTATTAGGGCGATCGCAGTTGTTGGAGAATTGTTTCTGTTATTCAGCTGCCGAATGGGCAGCATCAATTATTAAGGTCAGCCTCAGCAACACTGACCTTAATAATTGATGCTGATTATGGACGTGAGTTGACCAAAGTTCTTTTCGTAGACTCTCCAGAATAAAAAGGCTTCAAGTGCTCAGATCCGACATTTAGAATTGACCGCTCGCCTCAAAATTTGGCACTCGAGGACGGCTTCCTTGGCTATAGTGCTCTGCCTAAGCCAAACTAAGCGTTTCTCCGTGCAAAAGACCGTATACCGTGCCCAATTGAGCAGTGGGCGCTCTAGTCAATCTGTAACTTTGATGACTCTGACGACGGCACGGGTTCAATTGGGGAACTGTAGCGGGCGACGTTGAACCAAATCACTGATAGCAGCAGACCGAACCCGCATCCAAGTAAAAATGTCCAACAGTGGGAAGGCTCTAAGACCCAGAGTAAGCGGCGATCGCTGCTATATACCTGGACTGACCAACCTTCACGAACATTCAGGAATGATTGTGCCTGTTTTGATTCAAACTTTTTCATGATTTCTGCTCCATGCCAATTGAGTTGGAGGTCACGGGACAAGCAGATGCCGTCTTCGACTGAACTATTTTTGTGAAATAGTCCATCTGCCTGTCAAGAAAGCCTGACTGGCTAGCCCGAGTTGCCATTTGATCTAAAATTTAGAAAAATCTATGCTGCCAGATAAGACTATTTTTTATAGTCTATAACTGCTGATAAAAAATAGCGGCAAAAAAGACCTCATGAAATACTGGGATAGCAAAACCCTTTAATAATTTTTGCTTATATAGAGCTCATTTCAGATAAGCTTTAACTGATCGTCTGTGCTTTGATTGTTCAAACGGGCACTCTCGACCTCTGTCTTTTAAGCTATTTCTACTTTGGGTTTTAGGGAAGCTTTTTGAGTTCACAAGTCATTACTACAGAAGTGCTGGTTGTTGGGGGTGGCACCGGCGGCACCGCCGCCGCCATTCAAGCGGCCCGGCGAGGAGCGCAAACGATACTTGTCAGTGAGCTGCCCTGGCTTGGGGGCATGTTGACTGCAGCAGGCGTGGCAGCACCCGACGGCAATGAACTGCAGGCATGGCAAACGGGCCTTTGGGGAGCTTTCTTGCAAGCTTTGCAGCAGCGTCAACCGGGCGGTCTGGACAATGCCTGGGTGAGTTTTTTTACTTATGAACCGCAGGTGGGTGCAGCCATTTTTGCCGATTGGGCCAAGGCGTTGCCCAACTTACAGTGGATTATCGGTAAAATGCCTCGAGCGGTATTACGGCAGGGCGATCGCATTCTGGGAGTCCAATTTGACGATCTCATAGTTCATGCTCGCATCACCCTCGACGGCACCGAACTGGGTGACTTGTTAGCGCTTGGCGAAGTTCCGCATCGCTGGGGATGGGAAGACCGGTCACAATTTGCTGAGCCTAGCGCGCCTCAGTCACTCACCGACCCTGGTGATCCGCTACATCCGATTGTGCAGACTTATCCTGTGCAAGCGCCTACTTGGGTCGTGCTGCTGCGGGATTTTGGAGACGTCGGTTTGGCCCCGGCTATTGTGCCGGCTAGCGATTATTCTCCTGAGCAGTTCAAAAGCGCATGGCATGGCTATGGCTCAGAGGCGTTCTTAAACTATGGACGGCTACCCAACCATCAGTTCATGATGAATTGGCCGCAGCAGGGGAATGACTACGGACATGACTTACAGCGATTAGTGACCAGTGCAGCAGCGCGACGAGCCTGGAGTGAAGAAGCGATCGCCCGTAGCCAAAACTTTGCTCACTTCGTGCAATCCAAATTAGGAAGGCGATATGGCCTGGCGGAACAGGCGTTTCCTCAGCTTCCAGGGCGGTTAGGAGGCGGTGCCCTGGCGCTAATGCCCTACTATCGCGAGAGCCGCCGGTTAGTAGGACTGGCGACCATAACGGAACACGATATTTTGCCTATTGCCAACGGCACAGTAGCCGCATTGCCTACCAATGCGCAGGGAGAAATGAGCGCGATCGCCATGGGTAACTATCCCAACGATCACCATTATCCCGATCAGGTGATGCCGCTGGCGCCTAAATCAGTGCACTGGGGCGGTCGCTGGACAGGGACTCCTTTTGCGATTCCCTATGAGGCCCTAGTGCCCGCAACTGTTGATGGCCTCCTGGCCTGCGATAAAAATATTTCTGTTTCCCATATTGCCAATGGCGCAACGCGGCTGCAGCCGGTGGTATTGGGAATTGGACAGGCGGCAGGTATGGCGGCTGCACTTTGCCTGGAGCACGATTGCGCACCCCGAGAGCTGCCAGTAACGGCACTGCAGGAGGCCTTGATGACAGACTTATGGGCTCCCGCTGCTATCACGCCGCTGTGGGACAATCTGCCAGATAGCTCGCAATGGCGATCGCGGCAGCACTATTTTCAACAGCATCCTCATAACTACCCTCACCTGCCACAAGAATTAACATCTTTAGATGAAGATTCTGCTAAATCAATTCAAGAAAATAATCGCCTTTTCAAATGCCTAGCAACCTTAGAAAAGTCTCAGCAAAATAAAGAATATGAAGCTTATTTAAAATTTCCAGTAAACCGTCGTTTGAAAGCCGTCACCTTAAATCCACTGGTTGAAAATCGCTTAAAGCATTTGCCAGCAAGGTGTGAGGTTATTCTGGAAGGATACCTAAATTGGCCTGCTGGATGGATAAGGGTGGAAGAAATAACGGTCGCTGACAAAGATTCAGAAATTTTACGCAGATAATTTTTCCTGAAGACGAATCCCTGTCTCTGAAACAAGAAATAGAAACCAGAGAGGGGTCACTAAATAATGTTTTCTTTACCTAATTGGTCAAAATGCTGTCTAACTGTGGCAGCTTTAGCGGGCTTAAGCGTTACCGTTTCATCCCTAAAAACGGATTCACAATATGCTGAAACGCAGTCTCAAGATTCTATTTTGCATCGAGGCAGTGGCCGAGTGGTCACACCAATGCCACGGTTCCTTAAGCAGGAACTTGCAAACAATTCTCGTCATCTAAGAACTTATCAAGCTGATCCAGAGCAGCTTTTAGCAATTGATCGAGGGAGCGGGCGATCGCCCCAGAATGTAAGTTCCACTGTAATTTCATATCGCGGCACTGGCAGAGTAGCCCCCCAGCCCCTGCATTCTTCCGAGTGGATTTAGCGTCATTTTTTAAGGCGTCATTTTCTTGCTTTCAGTTCAGAAAATGACTGAAATATTCAACTGGTCAGCATCGATGCTGCAGCATTTGCCAAAACAAGCGGTGACCAGGAAACCTCGGAAACGAAAATATTTCACCGGTGAAATCGTCAATTGACAGTTTGATTGGTCTGACAAAACGCACAATGAATCGCCAAAATCAGCGTGGAGTAGTAGCATCATGGACAGCTCGGTTACCCGAGTGCCTAATACTGCTGATCGCCAGTGTTCAACCTTTGCCTAAAGCTCACATGGCTTTTAAGGCGAACCACGTCGATACGACTTTTTATGCATTGAATCGATTGGCTTTATTGGGTTTCGAGTTATGTTTAATATGTTAGAGTCTGTCACCAACGATATGGATTTAGTCCGTCAGCTAGGCCCGAGTGCAATCGATCAGATTTTGCTCTACTTGGCGTTCAGCGCGATGAGAACTGGTGGGCACCGTCATGGAGCCTTTTTAGATGCCGCTGCAACTGCTGCCAAATGCGCCATTTACACAACCTACATGGAGCAGGGCGAAAACCTGCGGATGACGGGACACCTGCATCACATTGAGCCAAAACGGGTAAAAGCGATTGTTAGTGAACTGCATGAAGCCCTGACTGAAGGGCGTTTGCTTAAGATGCTGGGGTCGCAAGAGCCTCGCTATCTCATTCAATTTCCCTATGTTTGGCTTGAGAAATATGCTTGGCAGCCAGGTAACTTTCGCGTCGCCAGCACTAGCTTGACGACTGAGGAAAAGCGGCAGTTGGAACGCAAGCTGCCAGCAGATATTCCCGATGCCCAAATTATCAACTCTTTCCAATTCATGGAGTTGATTGAATTCTTGCATGAGCGATCGCAAGAAGATTTTCCCAGCGATCGTCGCACCGTTCTGAGTGAAGCCCTTGCCGAGCATATCCGCCGTCGTTTGATGTATTCCGGCACAGTCCGCCGTATCGATTCTTCTTGGGGGATGTCTTTTTACGCTTTGATGCGGCCTTCTTACTCGCCTGCTGATCAAGAAGAGCGAACGCTGATCATGCTGGAAGATACAGCGCGCTATTTCCGGATGATGCGCGAGTGGGCGGAGCATCAGAGTGACACGGTCAGAATCTTAGAAGAGCTCGATATCCCTTCTGAAGCACTGCCAGCCGCGATGGCGGAATTAGACGAAAGCATTCGGGCTTGGGCTGACAAATATCATAAAACTGGTGGTCGACCGATGGTGCTACAAATGGCCATTGGTCATCAGGAAGAAAATCTTGGTCATCCCAGTAAAGACCTGGAAGTGTCTGACGCTCAACGGGAACTTTAGAGCTCTCAAGCACTTATGTAAGTCTTGAATTCAAGAACCGGAAACTAACCTCAACTGCCTTGGGCAACGTCAGTTAAAGATGCCGAGAATTGGGTTAATTTCTGAATAATCGGAGCTAAAATCTGCGGGCGGTTGATAAAGAAGTGATCACCGGCAACTTTCTCTAAGGCAAATGATTGGTCAGTGTGTAGCTGCCAGGGTTCAATCTCTTTCAGCGAGACGATCGTGTCTTGCTCTCCCCAAAAAGCCACAATCGGGCAGGTCAGAGGCGTTTGAGCTTGGTAATGATAGGTTTCTAGTAGGGCGAAATCAGCTCTCAGCATAGGCAACAGCAATGCCATCAATTCAGCGTTATTTAAAACCTCGTTGGGAGTACCGCTGTAGCGACGCAGTTCAATAATGAAATCGGCATTGGGCAACGTATGCATAAGCGGCTCATTGAGTGGTAAATGAGGTGCTCGCGCCGCCGCAATCCAAAGTGCTTGGGGTGATGACTGGGGCTGACGTTGCAGCGATCTCGTCAGTTCAAAGGCGATTAGTCCACCTAAGCTATGGCCAAAAAAAATACAAGGTTTGTCGAGCAGAGGTCGCAGCGCGGCCTCAAGAGCTGGGAGCAAGCGGTTAAGGTTGGCAGTGGGAGTTTCAGCCAACCGTTTCCCATGTCCAGGCAGCTCAACAGCGCACAATTCGACTGTAGACGGTAAGGCGGTTGCCCAGGACTGATAAATTCTGGCGGCACCTCCAGCATAGGGAAAACAAAACAGCCGGCAACTGGCTTGCGGGCGCGGGCGGGGAACACTGAGCCAAGGCGTTGGGGCCATAGGAAACTAAAGCAAAATCATTACTAAACCATTTTCATCTAGAGACTTAAAGCGTTTACGACAGCTACCGACTGACTTAGAGTATTTGCTCCATAAACGATATAGAGGCATATCAGAGGCTTTAACCAGACATGACTATTCACTTTAATGCGGTTTATGCCGGTTGTACTCAATGAACAGATCATTGAGCTAACGCTGTGGAGTACTTTACCGCATGATTAATGGCTGACTGTATTTTGCCGATTTGTTTATCCCAGTTAATTAATCCAGAGCTGTCACTATTTAGCTATTTAATGAGGCAGCAGCAAGGAACAGCCTTTGTTTGGAAAACTAGAACGAGGCAGCTACAGGGATTTTCTAAGGTTTCGAGCCTCAATTACAAGAGTTTATCCGAGATTTGATGCTACCAATATCAGCTTACAAGCGTAATCGCCGGCTCATTGACTAACGCTTCGAACGGCAGATCAGCGGTTGCGATCGCGTGTTGGCAGCGTTCTATGTTCGAATCGCCAGCATAAACAATGCGATTAAGACGATGGGCTGCAGCGACCATCTGGGGAAATGGCAGCCAGGGCAGAACAACCGTGTCGCCAGGCTGAGAAAGCAGGGTGAGCAGCTCTTGAAATTTCGCTATGGACATGTCTTCTTCTGGCAAAATAACCACGCTGTCGGCCTGGTCAACGAGCCAGTCGTGGGCCCAGTCTTCCGTTGTGACAGCGATCGCCAACTTCGCTTGAGGAATGGGCTTAAAAAAACGATGGTCAGCAGTATCGCCACAAAATAGCCAGTGTTGCTCACCCAAGCGATACCAGCCGGGCTTGACAACTATTTTAGATGTTGATTTAGGGTCAGCAGCCTCAACTACGTGAGCTGGTTTAGAAATTACAGTAATAATTTCCGGTCGCTTGACTGTGGAATTTGAGCTATCTACGGGCTGGACAATTTTGGGCGTTTTTTTAGCAGGCGCTTTGCTCCGTAAAATCGCTGATTTAATTGATTTGTAAGTGATTTTTTCGCCAGATTCTGCCGCCTCCAGTACTCGCGTTCGCAGCTCCTCTGGCACTGAGGGGGCAGCTAGTTGATACAGCACTGAAGTCGCAATATCAACTTTTGCAAGATTTGCAAATCTATCCCCAAACGTTTCATAGACGTTGATGAAATTGTAAGCAGTACGCTGGCTCCAGCCAAATTCTGCCTTTAGCCAAGCCAAAAATTGACCATATTTAAGCCGCGATCGCACATCGGCTAATCGCTGTCCAATTTCCCAAACATCTTGAGCTGAACGCCGCAGTCGCTTGCGAATTTCATCGGTATGTGCCTGAACAGCGCATCGATGCGCTTGGTCAAGGCTGTCATAATCAAAAAACGTCGACAACTGCATCTGCTTGTTCAAATTATCCATAGCAGACAAGTAAAATTAGATTTGAACATAAACTGACTGGTTATTTAAGGCTACCCAGCGTTAGCCTAATATTAACTTATTCAGTTAGTCTCACTGGACCTTACGACCGCTCTTGATGAAAACTTCTCTTAATTTAAGAATGTAAAAGTTTGTGGAAATGGCAGGCCAAATATCTTGTCCTCAACCAAGCTTTAAGGGTCGAACCCGATACTCCTCGAATTTGGCTATGGTTTGCGCCTGTTGCTAATTTAACAGCCGGAAATTTCTCTGCTTAAGGAGAATGATGAGCATTAAAATACGATGCCCCAAGACAGGAAGAAAGCAGCAAAGCTTATTTAGGTGATTAGGCTGCAAAGATGATAAACATGATGCTATTTTAATTCGTTGATTATGGGGAGGAGCGATCGCAAGCTTGACCGTAAATACAAGCAAAAAACTGCAGCTTAAATATTGATATGAATTAGAATTTACAACTTAGTCACTGAATGTTATCAGCTGTAATAGAACTGTCAGTCAATCAACTCCATATTTTGCACTTCAAAGAACTGCGAAGAGCAAAAAAATAGCAATATAATACTGGCTTTCAATAATACAAAAGTTTAGACTTAAAGGAATGCATTGCAACTTTTATGCATTGGCAATTTGTCTTGAATAGTTTCGCGGAAATACATCATACCTATCGACATCTGGAAACGCCTAGACGCTGTGAAAATTGAAGACTTGCAGAGCTATT
>JBCCJU010000058.1:0-31495 GCA_039027715.1 Cyanobacteria bacterium P01_C01_bin.120 | reverse complement strand
GACAGCGGCTTTGGAGTGCCCTGCTTCGAGGGCGGCGATCGCTTTCTGGCGCAGGTCGAGACTGTAGGCGGCGGGCATCGGCAGGAATCCAAACTTTTTATCTACTTTAACCGACCTGACCTTTATACGGATTGCTATAAATGGCCAAAGGATGACTGCTTTCTAAGTGTGAAAAGTTGGTTCTGGCACTACTTTGCGAGGTTGAGCCGGGCGATGAGAGCGGTAAGCGCGACGCTTGATTAAGACGTAAGCCGCTGGCACAAAATACAGTGCTAGCAGCGTGGCTCCCACCATGCCTCCCGCGATCGCGATTGACAGCGGTCGCCAGAAGGGATCGCCATCGGCCAGCAGCGGCACAAACCCCACAATGGTTGTTGCCGTGGTGGTGATGACGTGGCGTGTCGCTCTCAGGGTCACTCGCTGGGCCGCATGGGGATCGCCCTTGGCAGCCTCCGGATCGGCATTAAGGGCGGACAGCACCACAATGGAATCATTGATGGCGACCCCAATCAGGCCCATCGTGCCGACGATCGCCATAAACCCTAACAGCGAGTTAAAGACTTTAAGCGATAGTAACGCCATGCCGATGGCCCCCACTGCGACCACAGCAATAATGCCCGCTTGGCGAAATGAGCCCAGCGACAGCACCAGAGCCGTCACCATGCCGAGCAGCAAAATCGGCACGAACAGCAGCAGGTTGCCCATGGCCGTATTTTGCTCTTCATATTCGCCGCCAAATTCATAGGAATATCCGGGGGGCAGCTCAAAGTTGCTTTCCTCTAAGCGTTCTTGCAGTGCGGTCAGCACCGTACCGGGGAGAACGCCAGCGGTGATAAATGCCTGCACCGTGTTGACTCGTTGTTCGTGGCGGCGGGCAATGCTGGCCCGCTGCGGCGTCAGTTCGAAGTCGCCCAGCGCGGCGGCAGGGCGAAATCCAGACCTTTGTCCCTGGGTGGGCCGTAAATCTAGGGAAGCCAGGGCTTCCAGGCTGGCGCGATCGCGGTTTGAAAGTCGCACTCGCACCGGCAAATTTTCGGTGGACTCCAGAATCGCTCCGCCCGTCATCCCTTCGGCGTAGGCATCCAACTGCTGGGCAATGTCCACATTGGTCAATCCGGCCTGGCGCACCTGCTCATTATCCAGATAGAAGCCCAGCTTCGGCTGGCCAGCCGTCAAGTCATCGCGCACGTGCAGCACATCCGAGATGGTGGTCATCATCGCCCGCACCTCCATGCCCAGCCGCCGCAGTTCCTCTAAATTAGGCCCATAAATCCGCATCTCTACCGGGGCGTCAAAGGGGGGACCCTGCTGAAATTTCTGCGCAATGACGCGAGCGGCGGGAAACTGTTCATCAAGCTCGACCTGTACGGTCTTGACTAGCGCTTCCACGCCCTCTTCAGATTTCAGCTGCACCATCGCCTGGGCATAGTTAGGCTGATTTTCGCGATCGCCCTGCAGATTGTAGTAGAACCGGGGCGCACTTTCGCCCACAAACCAATAGACATCCTCCACGTTTTCATGCTGCAAAATTACCTCACGCGCCCGCATGACCTGGGCCCGGGTCTCGGCGATGGAGGTTTGGGGGGCGAATTCCATTTCTACCTGAAACTGATCCCGGTCCAGCAGGGGAAAAAACTGGTTTTCCAGCGTTCCGGCGGCAATAAAGCCCACCAGCGGAATGGCCAAAGTAATGCCAACGGCCAACAGCGGTCGCCCCGTAGACTGTTTGATTGACCAGCGATAGGGCCGAGCCAGCCAAGGCACCGTCAACCCGGTATTCCACCACGCTGTCGGATTGGTCAAAGCTGACGCCAGCCGACCTCGCAGGCCTGACGGCTGAATATTCAGCGCCTTCTGAGCCGGGTTGCGGCCTAACGCTCTGGCAGCCAGGGCCGCGATCACCGTCAACGAAATAGCTAGCGATGAGATCAGCGCCAAAATTACCCCCAGCGCGATCGTTCCGACAAATTCTCCCGCCGATCCCGGCAGCAGATAGATCGGCAAAAAAGTGAGCACCGTGGTGGCGGTTGAGGCTAATAGCGGCACTCGCAGATAGTTCACGGTTTTCATCGCGGCGTGGAGGGGATCAGCCCCAGTCTCAATGTCGGCCTGGATTTCATCGACCACGACGATCGCGTTATCAATCAGCAGGCCCAGGGCAATGATCAATCCCGTCACGGACATTTGATGGATGGGAACACCCAACACCGTCATCCACCCGAAGACTGCAAAAATGGTAAACGGCAGCGCCGTGCCCACCACCAGCGCAGAGCGCCAGCCCATGACCACCAGCGTCACGCCAAATACCAGCAGGGCGCCGATTAGCAAGTTCAGCATCAGCTTATTGATGCGATTTTCAACATAGCTGCTTTGGTCGAAGATAACGTTGAGGCTGATGCCCTGGGGCAGGCGATCGCGAAAATTTTCCACTTGGCTGCGGGCTTGGGCGGCCCACTGATCGATGCGCAAGCCCGACTGCATAATCACCCCCAGGGCGATCGCGGGCTGTCCGCCCACAATGGCCTGATCGCTAAAGGGGTCGCGAATTCCCCGATTGACGGTGGCAATGTCGCTCAGGCGGGTGAATTGTCCGCTGCTGCTGCGAATGGGAATTTTTCGAATCTGTTCGGTGGTTGCCAATTCGCTTTCCACTTCAATGGCGAAGGTTTCCGCTGGCGTCCGCAGCTGGCCGGCGCTAGTTTTGGCGTCACTCAGGCTGATTTGGTCCGCTAAGGCCTGGGGCGAAAGCTCTACGCCTACCAAGGCTGCCGCGTCAATTTCCACCAAAATTTCCTCATCCGGTGCGCCAAAAAAATCCACTTCTTCGGTACCTTCAATGCCCCGCAGCAGCACCCCCAGCTCTTCGGCATAGCGCCCCAAAACGGCATAGTTAGGCTCATCGGGCTGTTCCCAGGTGAGCGCTGTGACGAAGGTGTACGCTTTGACTAGCACCTCCGACAGCTCGGGCTCAGTCGCACCGACTGGCAGACGAGTCGCCGCATCATCCATCTCGTCACGCACCTTTGACCATACGGGCTGGGTATTATCAATGGCTTCTGATAGCTCCACGGAAACCGTGGAAAAGCCCACCCGCGAGTCAGACTCAATCACGCTGATTTCTTCCACCTCCGACAGCTCTTCCTCCAGCACTGTGGTGACGAGGGCTTCCACCCGTTCGGCACTGGCGCCAGGAAAAGCGGTGGTGATTACGGCGACTCGCGACACCAGTTGGGGATCTTCCTGGCGCGGCAGGGACTGGTACGACGACAATCCCCAGCCCAGCAGCAGGATGATGGTTAAGGCTAGGAGGCGCAGGTTGGTGAAGAAAGGGCGAACCATGGTGGGTGGTGGAGTGGTGGGGTGATGGGGTGATGGGGTGGCAGGGTGATGGGGTGATGGGGTGATGGGGTGGCAGGGTGGCAGGGTGATTGGATGGGGTGGCGGGGAGTGGACAGATGATTGGCCAGATATTACGAAAAGTCTTGTACTGGCTGTCGAAAACGCTTTGTCGCAGGCTGTTATTAGTCAGACAAAAAACTACCTGCCGCTGTGGGGTTGACTTGCTGACCTGGCACCAAACGATGGACGCCGTTAGCCACGATGCGATCGCCGTCGGTCAAGGTTCCCCGGACGAAAACGCGATCGCTTTCCTGGTGCAGGATTTCTACTGATTGAGGCTGAATTTCATAAGTGTCGGTAGCCGCATCTGCGGGCATCACCGTATAAGCACTCCAGAGCCCGCGAATGTCCTGGGTCAGGGCCTGGGTGGGCAGCCAAAAACCGCTCTGGGCGATCGTCTCCGTTAGCTCGACTCGGACCACTTGTCCGGGGTTGACGCGCGATAGAGCCGCTGGCTCCAGTTGGAAAATCACCATCTGCGTACGGGTCTCAAGATCCACTTCGGGCAAAATCGATTTAGCTGTAGCCGAGTAAGCTGTGTTGTCCATCGTCACCGTGACTGAGGTACCTGGCTGGAGCCGATTAGCGGCGGTCTCAGGCATACCAATACGGGCTTCGGGAACGGCATTTTCCACCAGCCGCATAACCGATTGCCCCGCTCCGACAACCATGCCTTCATCGACTTGACGAGTAGAAACAATGGCGTCGAACGGGGCTTTGAGAGTGCTTTTACCTAAGGCCACGTCAAGATCCGCAATGCTGGCGGTCAACTGTTGCACCACTGCCCGCTGGGCCGCAATCTGTTCTGGACGAGTGCCGCTCAGCAGTTCATCAAGGCGACTACTAGACTGGTCCAGACGAGCCTCTAGGGTTTCTGCACCGAACGCAAATTCATCTAGCTGTTCCCTAGAAATTGCCCCCTCCTCATAGAGAAATTCGCGCCGCGATCGCTGCCGCTCCTGCAGCTGCAGTTGATTCTCAAAATCTCTGACTTCCGCTTGGGCAGCGGCAATTACTTCGGAGCGAGCGCCGCGCTCTAGTTCCAGCAGTCGGGCTTGGGCTTCAGCTCGTTGGGCTTCCAACTGCTGTCTTTGGGTAGCTAGGCTTTGCGTATCGAGCTGCGCCAGGGGCTGGCCAGCGGTCACGCGATCGCCCTCTGCCACCAGCACCTGTACCAACTCACCGGCCCGAGTAAAGCCCAGGTCGCTACTGCGCAGCGCGGCAACTTCTCCCGTATAGGCCCGCGACGCCACATAGTTATCCACGGCTTCTATCGTCAAGGTCTCCACCGCCAGTGGCCGAGCTGCGCTGGTTGCCGATGCTGGCTCTTGGGCCACCAGTCGAGCATGTAGGAGCGGTACCCCGATCGCTAAACACACGCCGATGCCACCTAAGCCCACCAGCCAGTGCGATCGCAATTTAGCGGCCAGCGCAGACGGTCGCGCCTTGGTGGTCAACTCAGTCACGTCGCCAGATTCTACTGCGTCAGCATCTGGCACAGCGGATTCTGGTGAAATGGGTTGGTCAGACATCCTAAATCTCCAAATAAAAATGAGCGAAATAGTTAGTCAGCCTGGTCAGCTTTGGCCGCCCGGCCAAATTCCAGTAGAGACGCACAGTTATGGGCATATTCCACGATGCAGTCGATAATGTCGCCGGCCAACCAGGCTCCCCGCCCCAACTGCACCTGCACAATTAAACTTTTGAGCTTCAAATACTCGGCATGTTCGTGGTCTTCGTACTCTCCATAGCCGCGCGGCATGGCGGTGAGCTGATCTTCATGACTGAGGGCCAGATCAGCTCGACTCAGGTCTTGTAAAACCTGGGAAAAATCTTTGGATTTGTCAATTATGCGATCGCGAATGGGCGCCAGTTCGCTGGCTTTCAGCTGATAAAAACCGCAGGCAATAAAGCCGCCAGAGTCATCTAAATGTACGTAGACTAACCCCTCTTTTTCTGCTTTCGTCCCTGATGGCGTCAGTACCCCGCTGACGTGGGTACTGTAGGGCGACTTGTCCTTAGAAAAGCGAATATCGCGATGCTGCCGAAACATGGTCTTGGGGCCACCGGCCAAGGGCACCTCAGACTCTTCGAGCCGCTCGGTCACACACTCCAAGACGCCACCAAAAGGCTCCCGCAGAGCTGCTTCAAATTCTTGGCGGTGCTCGTCATACCAGGATTTTTCATTATTAGCAGCCAACCCTTCTAACAGGGCAAAAGACCGCTCAGTAAAAATAGGCTTCATCGTTAATCCGCACCTCAGGGCATAAATTTAAGCAGCCGCTTGGAAAACCAGGTTGAGCAGCACCTATTTACTACTTATACATAATATTGATTACAGAAACAATATGAAGAAGGAATTGTTCGATATAAAAATTGGTATCAAAGATGTGAGTCTGTCGAGCTGTGCCAATTTTTAGCGCATAAGTTCAAGGCTTAGTCCCTGGGAAAGCTCTGTCAGGCAGCCTTAGACCATTTTCAGTACGACAGTGATTATCTAGATAACATAGAATATTAGCTGTTTGATATCGAATTTAGTATTGATGAATCTAAAAACTCTGAAGTCATTTATTGTTTTGGCAGAGGAATTACACTTTGGCCGAGCGGCTCAGCAGTGCGGCATTTCGCAACCGGCCATGAGTCGTTTACTGAGCGACTTAGAAACTGATTTGGGCGTCAAGCTGCTCGATCGCACATCGCGAGAAGTGACCCTAACGCCATCCGGTCGCGGTTTTCTGGCGTCAGCGAGAAAAGCCGTGGCCTTTGCTGACATGGCGGTGCGCGCGGCCAAAGCCGGTACCGTCGATGGCATTGACCGATTGACTGTAGGCATGGTGATCGGTGCTGCCCAGCCCGCCGTCGGTCGCCTCATCAATCGATTTAAACAGGCCCATCCTGAAACGCTTGTAACGTTATGCCAACTGGACGAACGTGCCATCGGTTCCGCTCTGGCGGAGGGCGAAGTTGATGCCGCGATCGCTTGGGAAATTTCGGTGCCCAAAGGACTCAATCGGCGCCGGTTGGGCACCGTGCCCATGGCGGTTCTGGTGCAGGCTGACCATGAATTGGCCCAAAAAGACTCTGTCAGTTTGGCTGATTTAGCCGGCTATCCGGTCATTCTGCCCGCCCGCGATCGCCAACCCATTATCTACGACACTTACCAGCGCCATACCGCCGCCGCCGGCTTTACCCCCAAAATTGCGATCGACGTTTCCACCATGGCGGATACCTTAGCCATGGTGGCCGGCGGTGTGGGCATTGGCAATGCTCCCGTGGTTCCCGGTTTGCAATATCCCGGGGTGGTCATCCTGGAGCAGAAACCGCGATTCGAGCTCAATTACAAGCTAGTTTGGGCGCATTCCATGCCGGCAATCAAAAGTCTGCTGTCCTGCATCCGCGAGGAAAGTTGTTCGCCATAGCCTTACTGTGGAGCGATCGCGGCAGCTCCCCAGATCAAGCTAAAACTCAATATTGTCAGGGGTGCGCGGAAAGGGGATCACGTCGCGGATATTGCCCATGCCGGTCATGAACTGCACCAGCCGCTCAAATCCTAGACCAAACCCCGCATGGGGAACCGTGCCGTAGCGCCGCAAATCCAAATACCACCAGTAGGCATCTCGGGGCAAACCGGCTTCATCAATGCGCGTTTCCAATAGGTCTAGGCGCTCTTCCCGCTGCGAACCGCCAATGATTTCGCCGACTTTGGGAGCCAGCACGTCCATCGCGGCAACGGTCTTTTGATCATCATTCAAGCGCATGTAAAAGGCTTTGATGGCGGCCGGATAATCCGTCACAATCACCGGCTTTTGAAACAGTTCTTCGGCTAAATAGCGCTCATGCTCTGACTGCAAATCAATGCCCCATTCGACTGGAAACTCAAATTCCTGGCCGGCTTTGAGCAATCGTTCCACAGCTTCCGTGTAGGTGATGCGGGCAAACTCATTGTTGATAATATTTTCTGCCGTTGCCAACACCGAATCATCAATGCGCTGGTTGAAAAACGCCATGTCGTCCTCGCACTGCTCTAGCACCGACTTGAAGACGTATTGCAAAAAGTCTTCAGCTAGATCCGCGTTACCCGACAGGTCGCAAAAGGCCATCTCCGGCTCAATCATCCAAAATTCTGCTAAGTGGCGAGAAGTGTTGGAATTCTCGGCTCGAAAGGTGGGGCCGAAGGTATAAACGTTGGTAAACGCCATCGCCATAATCTCTGCTTCGAGCTGACCGCTGACGGTCAAATAAGCTGGTTTACCAAAAAAGTCCTGTTCCACATCCACCGCGTTATTCTCTTGGAGCGGTGGCTGATTGAGATTCAAGCTGGTGACGGTGAACATTTCCCCGGCACCTTCGCAGTCGCTGGCCGTCAAGATTGGCGTATGCACCCACAAAAAGCCGCGCTCCCGGAAAAACTCGTGAACCGCTTGGGCACAGGCGTTGCGCACCCGAAAAACGGCACCAAGGGTATTGGTGCGCGATCGCAAATGCCCCAGCGTCCGCAAAAATTCAAAACTGTGGCGCTTTTTTTGTAGCGGATAGGTTTCGTCGGCTCCACCAAACACGGTAATTTGCGATGCCTTAACTTCGATGCGCTGCCCTTTGGCGGGCGACTCCACCACTGATCCCACAACTTCAACGGAGGCTCCGGTCGCAATTTCACCAATCACGGCCTCATAATCAGCCATCTCAGACTCGGCGACAATCTGCAAACCGCTCATGCAAGAGCCATCATTAATGTTGATGAAGCACAAGGCTTTTTGCGCCCGCTTAGTGCGCACCCAGCCGCGCACGGTAACTGAATCGCCCGGTTGGCCTGTCTTAAGCAAATCAACAATGCGAATGGCAGCCATAGTCAATGAAGTAAAGAAAGGAATGGGATCAGGTTAACAGCCTAGAGCTACCGTAACGCAGTCTTCCAGCCCTGAAAAGGGCTGCGAAGGTGAAGGAGGCACGGGTTGGGAGCAGGTATTGCTCGGCAACAACAATCCGTTTGAAAGACTTTTCAGTTTTGCCTCTCGCTTCTTGGTTTTGCCTCTCGCCGTATTATTTAGCCGCGCAGCGATGTTCCAAGGACGCTCTAATTTCCCCGCTTGACGCCATCCCTGGCAACGTCGTAGCCCGACTAGCGGCTGGCAATCAGGTGCAAAATCCAGCCAATGATGATCCCCAGACCGCCAAAGCGTACAGCTTGCCAAAATGGTTCGTATAGCGATCGCCAATCAAACAGTTGGCTCTCTAGCTGAACTTCCAAATCGTGAAGCTGCTGCTGTAGTTGCTGCAGCGCTTCTGGACTCAGATGAGGATCGCGCTGCTGCTGCTCAAATTGTCGCTGTCGAGCCTGTAGCTCTTGTGCCTGCTCGAAGCGCTGGCGCAAAACCTGGATAGAAATTTCTAATTGACTCAAGGCCGCATCAAAACTGTGCCAATCGGGATCAGAAGACGACGGCGAGAAGGTGCCCCGAACCGACCAGAGATCGCGCTGGCGTTGGCGCAATAGACGCCTTAGTCGGCGATTCATGTGCACAATAGAAAAGATAAAATAAGACCTCAGTAGCGCTTATCATACCCACATTCATCACCACCCTGCTATGAATTCAACCACCACAAATACTGATCTCCAAAGCCTGAGTGACTTAGAACTGGTCCAGGCGATCGCACTGCGATTAGCCATTAAGCCTAATGATTGGCACCGCCTCAACCGCAATCGACAAGTGCGCGCCCAAGAACAAGCGGCGGCGGCCCTAGTCTATCTGCTTAAAAATCAGCCAGAGGAAGCCCTGGACCGCTTACAACAGGCCGTCGGCTGGCTGGATAAGAGTCTGACAGCTCCCCCCTGTCCCGGCCACGGCAAGCCATCAGCTTCAGCAGACTAGCGGCATATTGAACCAGCGAGGCATGCGCTTGCGAAGATGGAGTTCGCGGCCACCGCGTGTCCACTGAACTTCATCAAAAACTTGATTCAAAATAAACAGGCCCCGCCCACAATCGCCAACGCTGGCGCTGTGGTCAGCCGTTTCGACACAATCACCACAGTCGCAGTTTTCAAAATCAAAGCCGCTGCCCTGATCTTTAATCACCCACCAATATTGGCTGCCTGAAGTTTTGTAACGTACCAAAATTATTTTGCGCGGATCAAGACAGTTACCGTGTTTAACCGCATTAACGAGGGCTTCTTGTAGGCCAAGGCGAATTTCTGCTTGCCATTTGTGCGGCACTTTATCCATCAGTCGATCAAGTACTGGGCAAAGATAAAGCGTCGAAACAAAGCTCAAACTGCCCCATTGTGTTTGGACTGGGGGCCGAAAAAGAGCTACCACTGGATATCCTCCAGAGAACTAACAATACTTTACAGTTGGGAAAAAACTGGCTTGCGCAAACAGCCGCAATTGTTAAAAAAGCTGTTCAAACACAATTAGATGAACCCTCAGAACGCTTGCTGAGTCTGCGTTTGAACTTTATGTAATGGAAAAATATTATTTTCTCGTTTCATTATATCAATAGAATTACTGAAATCCGTACATGCTGCTGCCAAAGGGTAGCAGCGGGTCGAGCGTGGCTTTGGGCTGATCAAAAGTGACGTGTAGTCTAGCGAATACTGCGGTCTGACAAGATGGCACCCAGGTTTTGCCGCCGCACCCAGCTCTTGCTTCTCTGGTAAAGCAAACTAATCAAATCACGCCTTTGATGCAAGAAGTTACGCGATCGCATTTTGTCGCGCTTCCTGAAGTTCTTGAATACGATTCAAATCGCCCACGGGGATCGCTTGAATCAAGCGCCGGGTATATTCTCGCTCGGGTTCGTAATAGATGCGGTCAGCGGGCCCAATTTCCTCTAGCTGACCTTGATTCATCACCATAATGCGATCGCTCATAAACTTCACCACCGCTAGGTCGTGGGAGATGAAAATGTAGGTCAGCTTAAATTCCGCCTGCAGCTCTTTCAGCAGATTGAGCACCTGTGCCTGCACCGACACGTCGAGAGCGGATACCGACTCGTCGCAAATAATAAATTGAGGATTGAGCGCTAGCGCGCGCGCAATGCAGATCCGCTGGCGCTGGCCACCAGAAAATTCGTGGGGAAAGCGGTTGATGCAGTTGGGATTGAGGCCCACTCGCTCCAGCAGATAAGCCACCCGTTCTTGACGGTTGCGGCGGCTGCGAGCGACCTTATGGATTTTGAGCGGCTCGGCGATTGCAGCGCCAACACTAATGCGGGGATCAAGCGCACTAAACGGATCTTGAAAAATGTACTGCATTTCTCGCCGCAATTTTTTCAAGCCGGCTCCCTTTAGGCCCAGGGCATCCTGGCCGCTAAACCAAACGTGACCACCAGTGGCTGGCACCAACCGCAGCAGCGCCCGCGCCAGAGTAGTTTTGCCGCACCCCGACTCACCCACTAAGCCGAATGTCTCGCCTTCAAAAACTTCAAAAGAAACATCATTCACCGCCTTGACGTAGCGCTGCGTATTGCCAAACACGCCGCGAATGGGATAAGCGACCTGCAAATTCTCAACTTTGAGCAGCGGACCTTGCTGGGCGATCGCTTCCAGTCGAGCGGCAGATTCCGCTGGCGTAATCACCGTTTCATAGGCTTTAACCCCGTTGGCATCCTGCAGCTTTTCGCGAATCTGAGGAGTACCGTCAGCGTCTGGCACCACTTCCATAAAGTCAGACACGGTGGGCAACTGGCGCAGGCGCTGGTTGGGGGTGGGGCGGCAGGCCAGCAGTCCTTTGGTGTAGGGATGTTGCGGATTGGCAAAAATCTCCCACACTGAGCCATATTCCACAATCTGCCCCTGATACATCACGGCTACCTGGTCGGCAATTTCGGCGATGATCCCCAGGTCATGGGTAATAAAAATCATGCCCATGCCCCGCCGATCGCGCAGCTCTCGCAGTAGGTTAAGAATGCGGGCCTGCACTGTCACATCCAGGGCAGTCGTGGGCTCGTCGGCAATTAACAGCGTCGGGTCGCAGGCGATCGCCATGGCAATCATCACCCGCTGCAGTTGCCCGCCAGATAGCTCGTGAGGATAGCGATTGAGCATTTCTTGTTGACGCTGCGTCACCGCTTCCGAGACTTGAGTCTCAGACCAATCAGGATGTTCCTGAGCCAGCATCGTCGCCAGTTCTTCATCACTGTCCAACAGCTTGACCTCTTGCAGCCGTAGCAGGGCCTGCTTTTCAGCCACCGCCTGAGAAACTTTTTGGTGCTGGAGAATGGCTTCTGTGAGCTGATAGCCGCAGGTATAAACCGGATTGAGCGAACTCATCGGTTCCTGAAAAATCATCGAGATTTGATCGCCGCGCAGCTGCTGCATTTGACGCGGTGAGAGCGATCGTAAATCAACGGCGGCGGCGGCATCATCAGCCTGAAAAAGCAGCTTACCGGCAGTGATTTCACCGGGAGGATGGGGCACCAAATCCATGATGCTGAGGGCCGTTACCGATTTGCCCGAGCCCGATTCGCCAACGATGCCCAGGGTTTGTCCCCGCGGCACCTGAAACGAAACATCATTGACAGCAGCAATTAGATCAGCCTCAGTTTTGAATTGCACTGATAAGTGCCGAACATCCAATACAGGAACAGTCATAGAATCAAACACAAGCGCTGGCGGCGTACAGTTGGATTAGTCAGGATCATAACAGCGGTGTTCGCGAAGAAAACGTTCACCGCAAAAAGGATGTTAAAACTTGTGATCGCCGTATGCATCATGTTAATTGGCTCGGCCATTTGCTCTGGTACCGAAACGGCGCTGCTGTCCATACCAATTTTCAAAGCGCGTCAGCTGGCTCAGTCTAAAAAGCCGCGGGCTCTGGCACTTTTGTCAATCCGGCAGCGGATCAATCGACCAATCGCCACCATTGTAGTGCTGAATAACCTATTCAACATTGTTGGCAGCATCGTTATCGGAGGGCTGGCCGCGAGCGTCTTTGGCGATGCCCTGCTGGGAGTCTTTTCCGGCATGCTGACATTTTTGGTCATTGTGTTTGCCGAAATCTTGCCCAAAACCATCGCCGAGCAAAATGCTCAACGCATTGCTCTATTTATGGCGGTGCCGGTGCGAGGAGCCACCTGGGCCATGACCCCCTTCATCATAATGCTGGAAAGGATTACGGCACCTTTTACGCGGCGCCGGCGGCTGCCAACTACCAATGAAACCGAGATTAAATTATTGGCGTCCATCGGCTATCAGGAAGGCATTATCGAAGAAGATGAAGCCGAAATGATTCGCCGCGTATTTCGACTGAATGACATTACGGCGGCGCAAATTATGACGCCTCGGGTGGAACTGACGTATGTGCCGGGAACCGCCACTATCAGCGAGCTCAAGGGTGAAATTTTGACTTCGCCTCACAGTCGCATTTTGTTAATTGAGGAAGACATTGACCACATTCAAGGCATTGCCCTCAAGGATGAATTGCTCATGGCACTCATCGAGGAACAGGGCGATCGCGCGGCTAATAGCCTGCAGCGTCCGATTCGCTTTATCGCTGAGAGTGAACGCGCCGATCGACTTTTACAAGATTTCCAACGCAACCGCGAGCACATCGCTGCCGTTGTGGATGAATATGGCGGCGTTTCGGGGGTCGTCACCCTGGAGGACATTCTGGAAGAGCTCACGGGAGAAATTGTTGACGAGACCGACCTGAATGTGGATTTACAAGCCCTTGCTCGCCAGCGACGCAATCGGCTTCTGCAGTCCCAAGGCTTCGGCGATTTACCCACTCGTGAAGAATGAGTAACGACGAAGAAGCTACCGTTGGATTAGGCTCCCATTGACCGGGTTTTCTTCAGATAAAGCGGAAAATCTCAGCGAAAATCCCATTAGAGCAACCGAATTTTTCCGTACCTTCAGTCATTTTAGCTCCGGCTCACCGAGCCTCAGTTTCCGATAAGGGACAAAGATATCGAGCTTCTAGAGACTGATAATCCATCGGCGGGCAAAAGAAATAGCCTTGCCCCAAGCTACATTTCATCGCGCGTAAATATTCAACTTGAGTTTGAGTTTCAATGCCCTCGGCAATCATCGTCATATCAAAGTGATGGGCTAGCGTTTTGATGGCTCGTACGAGGCTGAGATATTTGTGTCCTTGGCCCATTCGTTGAATAAAAGAGCGATCGACCTTCAGCACGTCAATGGGAAAGCAATGCAAATAGCTCAGTGAAGAATAGCCTGTGCCAAAGTCATCAATGCTTAAATGAATACCCCGATCTTTGAGAGCTTTAAATGTGCTGACGGCTGTTTCCGAATTCGCCATAATGGCGCTTTCGGTAATTTCAAGCTTAAGATAGCGGCTTTCTAGTTGGGTTTCTTGCAAGATCTTGTCAATGCGATTGAGCAATTGACGCTCGTTGAACTGCTGGGCTGACAGGTTGACGCTCATAAATGCATCAGGCTGCAGCAGGCGCCGGTCTTGCCAATTACGTAGTTGCTGACAGGCTTTTTGCATAACCCATTGCCCAATGGGAATAATCAGGCCGGTTTCTTCGGCTAGGGGAATAAACTTATCAGGGGTAATCAGTCCTCGCCGCGGATGCTGCCAGCGCAGCAGTGCTTCAAATCCCACAATTGTTTGGGTGTTGATGCCAAAAATAGGCTGATAGTGCACAATCAACTCCTGGTGCTGGAGTGAAAGTCGCAAATCGGTTTCTAGCTGCAGTGAAGAGCGCACAGCAAAGTGCATTTCGGGCTTGAATAAAACTTTTCCAATCCCTGCACGCTTAGCTCGATACATGGCAGTGTCGGCATCTCTCAGCATATCGTCGGCTTGCCGATAGTCAGAATTGCTAAAAACAATGCCGATACTGCAGCCGGTGTAAAGCTTTTGGTCTTCGATCAAAAATGGCTCCTGGAGCTGTTGCCGAATGCGTTGGGCAATTTTGATAGCAGTCCGGGATTGTTGAATATCGACGAGTAGGATGACAAATTCGTCGCCGCCAAAGCGGGCCACCAGATCTTGGTGAGAAACTGACTGATCCAACCGCAGGGCGATCGCCTGCAGCAGCTTATCGCCAACTAAATGACCAAACGAATCGTTTACCAGCTTGAAGCGATCGCAGTCAATAAACAATACGGCAAACTGACCGCTGCGATTTTCGGCAACCTGCTGCACCAGGGTTTGCAACCGAGTCTTGAGCTGAGTGCGGTTAGGCAGACCCGTTAATTCGTCATGCAGCGCCAGATAGGCCAATTGTTCTTGGGCCTGCTGCCGCTCAATGACTTCCTGTAGCAGACTGAGGTTAACAGTTTCCAATTCAACCGTGCGCTGGCGAATTTCATTTTTAAGGCCGCGATTCAGCGATCGCAGCTGTAACTCAATCGTCTTGCGGTGAGTGATGTTTTCGATCACCATCAGCGTTCCCTGACGGCCATCTTGCAGCAGGGGATTCGGCTGTCGCAAATTTTCTAATCGTTCGAACCGGAGCTCAAACCACTGATAGCCTCGTTGGCATTCGATGGGAGAAACCGTGCGGCGCTGGGCCAACTCGATTCTGATCTGCTGCCAGTTTGCTGCCAGTAGCCACTGCGGTACCAGCACCGATGAGAGGGACTGCTTCGGTTTCGTCGGCAGCCACTCCATCGCTAGGGAATTACAGAACCAAATTTGGTCGCGGTCATCAGCGGCCAATAAACCAATGGGCACAGTTTGGGCGATCGCGGTTTGAGTCGCCTGAGCCCATCCCCAAGAATTCGCCAAGACTACTAATTTGCGAACCTCTGGCCCCAATTCTCCGGGAATGGAATGCTGTGGCGTCTGCATCCGCAGCGCTAAGCCTTTGTCCTGCCGGTATTGCTGCCAAAGATCTTCGAGTAAGCTTTGCAGCGTCATGTTCGCTAAAAGCTGCTGGCTCAGAATAGCACCGGTGCCCATCAGCCCCCACAGAATCAGCGGCGGCACGACTGGCAGCCAGTACAGGTTGTAGAACAACAGCACGCTCAAGCTTGCCCAACCGAGCAGCCCGCCTAGAGTTATCGCAAGCTGCCAGCGGAGTGATTGACCAAATAGCCAGTAGCCGATCGCCGGTGTGGCCAACAGTAACAGTGGCCACCAGCCGCCGAGGCCAACCGCCAGGAGCGATCGCTCCTGCAATATGTTGTCAATGACGGCAGCATGCAGCAGCAAGCTACTGCCTGGCGGATCGTAATCGTATGGCGTGGGCAGAGGATCGCTGCCGGTTGCAGTCAACCCAACTAGCACAATTTTGTCGTTAAAGGCTGCCGGAGGCAGTTGTCCAGACAGCACTTCAATAAAAGAGTATTGCGTTAGGCTGGCCTGAGCGCCTGGCCAGTTAATCCCCAAGGTCTGCTCTCTGGCAGTCAAGTTGACTACTGAGTGTTGCTGGCCATAAATATCAGCAATGGCGACCCCAAACGCTTTTTGGCGAGCCTGCCAGGATTGGATTTGATAAACGATGCCGTCGTTAGCCGGCTCTTCCAAGATGTGGCCGATAGCGATCGCAGCCCGGTGCAACAGCTTATTGGGAAGCAGCGGATAACCCCGCGCATCCACCGCCGAGGCTAGGACAATATTATTCGCTTTGGCCATGGCATCGGCTAATTCAGCATCAGCCGGACTCGATTCAGGAAATAAAATATTGAAGCCAATAACCGCAGGCCGCGATCGCGATAGCTGCTCTAAAAGCTGAGTGTAATAGTCTCGCGGTAAGGGAAACTGGCCGATTTGCGCCAACGTTTCATCGTCAATCGTAATTAAAACGATTCGTTCTTCCCACATCTGAGCGCCCCGCAGTTGAAATAAACCGCGATAAACCGCACTCTCTAGCGGAGCGATCGCCTCCGATTGACTAAGCACTAAGGTGGCAGCAACTGCCACGATTCCTGAAAACATCCGCCAGCATTGCTTAAAGGAGGGAGATGTCATAGGTCTCCGCATCTCCTAGTGGCGTGACGACTCTGACCTGCACCCGTGTACCATGATAAGCCAGCGATTCATAGCGAAAATCTCCTGCCTCGGTGGTTGTTTGCAGTTCATCGGCAACGTAGACTTGATTGATGGGATTAATTCGGCCAATCAGGACGAGAAACCGCAGGTTATTGCGAATTTCTTGTTTCACTACAAAATCTAGCTCGGGCCGTTCCGGAATCGGCATCGGCTCCAATGGTTCTTCTCCAAGCCGCACTAGGGTTTGAAACCCTCCTGGAACATCCACGGTGCTGCCCTCTGCCGTTGCGAATACTTCACCAGTTTCAGCCGCCACTGCGGTGCGCTGATCTTCAGGATGTACGATAATGCCGAACTCAGTGCCTCGCACTCCACTCACAGCAGAAGGCGTTTCAATTTCCAGCTCCGAGCCTCGATTAGTAAAGCGACGCAAATTCAGGATGACGTTGCCCTGCATGACTGTGAGCTTGGTAATGCGACCATCATCAGGAGCATAATCCAATTGACGAATTACCAACTCAGTATTTTCATTTAGGGTAATCGTGCCAACATTCTCGTCAACCTCAAGCGTGCAGGATGAGTCATTGCCGGTTCTCACACCATCTCCAGGATTGGCTAAGCGATCGCCCACTTGGGCCGCGTTTTGACTGCTGCCCATAAGAAATTGCACGTCTCCTGATAATGCTTTTACCTGAAGCCAACGCTCAACCTTCACGTCAATCGAATTTTGCGCCCTAAGTGGAGATATCCCCGCTATTCCTAAACCAAATAAGACCATACAGGCGATTATCAAAAATCGGCGCTGAACTCTAGACATGCCGTTACGCATTGAGAAATCTACCAAATACTAAAACAATGATTTTTAATTATTTCGAAACCGTCAGGCCAAAGCAACAATCTGTCTTGACAAAATACATAGATTATGGAGACAGCCAAAATGTCAAAAGATTGCAGCTTAAGGTATGTAATATTTGATTAGCACTAGAACCTCATAGCCAGCATATCCTACTGTAAATGTTGGAACCGTAAGCCCTAGAGCGAGTCACGCAAAGAAGCCAAAAATAAATTTTCAGCGACTGGCATTCCACCAAGAATCAAAAGCAGTCTAGATGTATCGAAAAGTACATGATTTACTTATATACGCTAACGTAAACTCTTACAGAGTAGATATTGAACCTATCATATTTATTCATCAAATAATTATGTGTCGCCTTACTTGAATCAGCAGGGTAGCTGGTTACTAGGGGGCGTCACCATTTAGCGATCAAGTCCTTCTTTTGAAGGCGTTTCAGCCCCCAGCTTGTTTTGCGGAGCGGGCGCGGCAATGCTCATGCCGCAAGCATTCTGGCTTTAATTGATGACGCGCCCTAGCTTTTAGTCACGGATATCAAAGTCTTGGGCTGATGAACGGCCAAAATTTTGCGAATTGGGCAAATTATTGGAGGTTCGATGCTGAATATTTAGAAATACCCCAGTCTTTAGTTTTAAGCAGAATGATTGAGATTTTATCAACTTCCTTGTCCAAATATGAAAACTTTTTTGAATAGATTGCTTTTCTAGAAAATATCCTGCGGTAAACGATTCGAAGGCATCCTCTTTTTGTATTTGGCCCCATCAGACAGATAGCTGACGCCAGCCCACAATTCCAGCGATCGCTTCGAGTCTAATCAGGAGTATGAACCTTCAAAGGCTCACCCAGGTAGGTTTTTGGATAAACCCACCTGGGTAACTGCAGACAACTACTTAGGTGATGTGATGCGACATTTCTCCGAAGCAGACTAGGTTTGTAGTTTCTAGCAAGGACTTACTGCATGTCTGCGCTCAAGTTTATTACCAGTTTAGGGCTGAGTATAAGCACTGTACTGATGAGTAGTCACGTATTGGCGGCTCCTGCTCCAGTGTTTGAACCGATTCTTGACGAAGTCCCCACTGATAATCCTGCCATACCCGCCTTACGCATCCCGGCGACGGTGCCGACTGATATGGAGCTGTATCCATCAATCATGCCCGAAGCCGGGGTGCTATTTCTGAACACGGAACCTGATTGTGAAGCGATTGGATGCACCGCACTAATGGTTTCCGCGCAGTCAGAGCCACCGCCGCTTTGGCCTTTCATCGGCGCCAATCCCATGAAATCTTTAGAGCTAGTGAGCGGTGTGCAAGCCCATTTTTGGGAGCGCGACGGTATGGCATCGCTGCAGTGGCTGCAGAATGATGCGCTGTATGTCTTGAGCTACAGCCAAGCGATTTTCTCTGAAGAGGCGGCGATCGCGATGGCGACTTCAATGGCAACTGAATCACCGTTCTTGCCTTAGAAATTACCGTCCAGGAAGATTTCCCACAGAAAAATAGTTAGGCATATCGCTTTTGCAAGTCGGTGGTGGCGATCGCGTTTGAGACCAAAAGCAGCACACTGTTTGGCCAGGCCAACGCTTGGGAAGCACAGGCGGTGGGCGCTGCCTGATTGGCCGACCCCCTTTTTGGCCAGGCAACACCGTTGCTTCAGGCTTTTCAGCCCATACAGGAACGCCCCTTCTGTTTGCCGCTGCGGTCAATCTATTGGCAACACTCCCAACTCAGCTGCAGCCAGAGAGTGGGCCTTCAATAGCAGCAACCCGACCTTCTTGAATGACGATATTGCTGACGATATTGCCGTTAATAGCAATCTGATTCCCCAATCTTTTCTGCCTCTTAACCGCGACTGCCGCGGCGGCAGTGACGACAGCCTTGTTCAAAGAAGTGGTCCCGACGACCACTCCCAGTAGATTTTTGCCCGGCTGCGGCCAATCACCGCTGGCAGCTAGATGATTCCAGCACGCCAGGGTTTGATAACGCCAGTGGATTTGACCCGATCAAATCGATCGAGCGATCGCACAGGTCTTGGTGCCGCAACTTCCTTCTCTTAAACCCCCTTATTACAGGAGATTTCCATGTTATCCGTCAGTCAAGTACAGTCCGGCGTAACCAGTGTCGACTTAGATTTCGCGCTGTTAGAAACCGCCGCCAACCTGGTTCTCGTCAGAACCGGAGGTACGGTTCCCCCGGTTTCCGATGCCTTTTCGATCGGTTTTGACATCATCAACGCCTCCGATTTTGTCTACTACATTGAACCCTTTGCGCCAGTGAGCGGCACGATTGAGCACACGGGCATTTTGAGCCTCAGCACTGACGGCAATGATGCCGATGCCGAGATCACTATCGGCGGCTTCTCCATCGGATTTGATGCCAGTCGAATGTCCGAAACTAATAGCGGCTTTTTTGTGGCCGATTCGATTTTCGACAATGGCTTAAACATTCTGTTTGACGTTGGCAATCCGACGGCAGTGGATGCCAAAGCGCGATCGCTCGACGGCAGTGCCGACCTACTAGTAGCACCTGAGTTTGCTGCCGCCCTGCTCAGCCTCAACTTGGCCGACACCAACCTGACTGGCACTGATGTAGGTGACACCAGCATCAACGCTGACAGCGCTTTTCCATTTGGTGGATATGTCAATTTCAACCAGTTTGTCCAGTTTCAAGCTCTAGACGAGGGCACCACGGTACCCAACTCCGACGTCACGATTAACGGCCTGCAGCTCAATTTGCTCTTTGATGAAACCTCTTATTTGGCAGCTAACCCTGATGTGGCGCAAGCGGTCGCTGCTGGAGGGCTGGCGAGCGGTTTTGACCATTTTCGCCAGTTTGGTCTCCAGGAAGGACGCAATCCGAGCATGTTGTTTGATGAAGCGTTCTACCTCAGCCAAAATCCTGACGTGGCAGCAGCCGTGGCTGCTAATGGCATCAGCAGTGGCTTGTCGCATTACTTATCTTTTGGGGCCGCTGAGGGTCGTGACCCCAGCGACTTTTTTGATGAGAGCGACTACCTGCTGAATAATCCTGATGTGCAGGCTGCGGTTGATGCGGGCGCCTTTACCAGCGGCTTTGACCATTACTTAGAATTTGGGTCTGCTGAAGGACGATTGCCCAACTTGCTGATGTTTCAGGAAAATTTCTATTTGGAGGAGAATGTCGACGTGGCGGCGGCAGTGGAAGCTGGCGGGTTCAGCAGTGGCTTTGAACACTACGTACGATTTGGCCAGCGAGAGGGTCGTGATCCCAGCCAGTTGTTTGATGAGAGTGCTTATCTGGGCTCCAACTTAGACGTGGCCATCGCTGTAGAAATTGGCAGCTTCAGCAGTGGCTTTGAGCATTTCATGAAATTTGGGCGAGCTGAGGGCCGAGTGGCGATCGCTTAAATTACTCCCACTGTGCCCCGATGATTGACCTTTCTCAAGCAGGGAAAATCCGCTTTTGAATTTAACTTTGTTGGCACCGATGTAATTTCGAAAGCTTCAATCTAAATTGTTCAAATTAAGGAGATCTCTGGAAAAGAATTTATCATTCGCCGGTTACTGTCAGCACAGCGTGACGCACTGCAAGTTGGTATCTTTTCCAGAAATTTCCTGCCTTTCTTGAGACCCTGCAAAACCTTCACCTAAGTTGCAAAACTAAAAACTAACTGCAAACATTATGTACAGAATGTACAAACTTTTTTTTGGCGTATCACTACCCGTCGAACAATGTCTTTGGCCTGTTGACTTAAATTTTTCGCTGCAATAATGTAAAGAATTGCTGCAATCATCACAAGCATTTTTGTCCTATCTCTTCTCTCAGCAGAGCTGAATTTCCCTGTAAGTCATCTTCTTAGAGATTCTCTAGACCTTGGTTGAGGCTGTGTGTAGCCAGCGCCAGACCGCAAAAAACTAGACTATGCTTAAGTTTTGAGTTCCCTTGGGTCGAGCGCCTGTTTTGCCGAAACCGTGGGAAATCTAAGTTTAAGAGATACATCAGTAACGGCAACTATTGTCGTCACTGAGCGGTAGCGCCCCTCTTGACTATGGCAGAGCCTCCTAAGTCAATTTGTTTCCCTCCTGCGAAACAGATTTTAGAATAGGCAGGCTGATGCATTTGCCAGCCGCTTTACCGGACAGGGCTACTGAATGATTTGCTGCTTGAATCCCTATTGTCCTCATCCTTTGAACCGTGACACGGCCCAAGAGTGCCAGGGCTGCGGCAAACGGTTGGTAAAGATGCTGCGGGGTCGCTATTTTCCTCAAAAACTGATTGGTCGGGGTGGTTTCGGGCGGACATACTTAGCACAGGATAGCGATCGCCTCAACGCTCCCTGCGTAATCAAGCAGTTTGCCCCCCAAACCAAAGGGACCAAGGCTTTTCAGAAGGCAGTTGAGCTATTCAATCAGGAAGCGGTGCGGCTGCATGATTTAGGCGAGCATGTGCAAATTCCGGCGCTGTTAGCCTATTTTGAGCACGATCATTTTCTCTATTTAGTGCAGCAATTTATCGATGGCAAAACGCTCATCCAAGAGGTGCTGGAACAAGGGCCCATGGATGAAACAGCCATTCGGCATCTGCTGTTAGACATTTTGCCGGTGCTCAATTTTATTCATCAGCGCAACGTCATTCATCGAGACATTACGCCCACTAACATGATTCGTCGTGATACGGATCGGCGCCTATTTTTAATCGATTTTGGTGTGGCTAAGCACTTTAGCGATGCCCTGGCCGATTCTCCCTCCCCCGGCACCCGCATCGGGACAGAGGGCTATGCGCCAATTGAGCAATTGCGGGGCGGGCAGGCATATCCCTGCAGCGACCTTTACAGTTTAGGGGCAACCTGCCTACATTTGTTGACTGGACAGAAGCCGGAAAATCTCTACGATCACATGGCAGGAGCATGGCGCTGGCGCGAAATGCTGGCTCAGCAGGGCCGGTCGGTTAGGCCAGAATTGGCAGCTGTGCTCGATCGCCTCGTCATGGATGCCGTGGGCGATCGCTTTGCCACCGCCACCGCTGTACTTGATGCCCTCAAAGCTTCCCCCACGTTTCGTGGGAACGTACCGGGCTGGGTGCGTCAGCATCCTGTGGGCAATCTGGTCAATGATAGTGAGAGCGCCACTGTATCAGTCGCCACTTCTGTGGTGAATACTGACGTGCCTCAAACGACTCCCCCGCCAGAGCCGCTGTCTCCCGTTTCGTTTGTTGTAGAATCGTCAGCCGCTGCTGCTGTGCCAGTGGTCGTTGAGACTGCCGATACCGCCGCAACAGCAGCGATGGCGGAGCCAGTTACCGCCTCCCCAACAGTCTCACCGCCCGCTCCGAATCCTCCGACAGCAAATTCTGTTCCCCTCGCGGCGACTGGCGACTGGCAGTGTGTGAGAGTCTTAACCGGTCATCAGTCTTGGGTGACTGCTGTGGCTTTCAATCCGCGCTCCGCGACTTTGGTTAGTGGCAGCCTAGACGACACGATTAAAGTCTGGGACTTGCAGACTGGTGCTGAAGCGGCCACGCTGAATGGCCATCCCAGGGGCGTTAATGACTTGCGAATCAGTACCAAAGGTCAGGTGCTGGTTAGCTGCGGTGATGATGGCACGGTAAAAGTCTGGAACCTGGCAGCAAGCCGTTTGATCCATACGCTAGAGGGACACGCTCGGGACGTCACCAGCGTTGCCATTGGCCACCGAGGTTGGATTCTGGCCAGCGGCAGCAAAGATAAAACTATTAAGCTATGGAAGCTCGATAAGGGCACCGCGATTCGTACTCTATTAGGTTCTCCAGCGGCAGTGCGAGCGGTTGCCATGATGCCTGATGAAGCCTCTCTCTTCAGCGGTGGTTTGGACAATAAGCTGCGCCTTTGGGATCTTAAAACCGGAGAAATGGTGCGATTTTTCTCGGGTCATGTGAGCCCCGTTAATGATGTTGCGGTAAGCCGGGATGGTCGCTTCGTCGTCAGTGCGAGTAAGGACAAAACTTTGGTGGTTTGGAGTATCGGCACCGGTTCCATTGTTCACGTGCTCAAGGGCCACAATAAAGAAATTAATTCCGTGGCGATCGCTCCCGATAATCGTACGATTATTAGTGGCAGTAGCGATCGCACCCTTAAAGTTTGGGATGCTCGTACCGGTAAGCTATCGCACACTTTGCTAGGTCATAGTCATATTATTAATGCGATCGCGATTCACCGCACCGGTCGTCTGATCGCCAGTGCCAGCGCCGATAAGACTATCCGCGTCTGGCGATTAGGCTGATGGGAGAATGGGACGTGAGAGTAATGGAGTGATAGGGTGACGGGGTAGCAGGTTGACAAGAGGGTTGGGTGGTTGAGTTGAGTGAGGAACTCAAAAACGAAGAGTAAAAAGCGAAGAACCTTTTGGCCGCACGCCGCGCTCTGAACTCCGCACGCCGCAATCTAATTACTGTTTCCAAAAAAACTTATGGATCTTACCCCTGCTCTGCCCACATTTTTCATTACCCTGCGTGAAGGCGTAGAAGCCGCTTTGGTGGTAGGCATTGTACTGGCCTGTTTAGGCAAAGCGCAGCAGAATCAGCTTAATCGTTGGGTATACCTGGGCATTCTGGCGGGGCTCACGGGTAGTGTGTTAACCGGCATCATCATCTCTAACAGCGTGGCGCAAGTTGAGCAGACGCTCCCGACTCTAGAACCGATTATCGAACCGCTGTTTGATAGTTTGTTTTGCGCGATCGCCATTATTATGCTGAGCTGGATGCTGCTATGGATGACTCGCCAAGCGCGATCGCTCAAAGGTGACATTGAAGGCTCTGTGACCGCGGCTTTGGCAGACAGCGACGCTGCAGGCACAACTATCTTCAGCCTTGTCTGTATTGCCGTCCTGCGAGAAGGAATTGAAACCGTCCTGTTTATCTTTACTAACGTGCAGCAGAGCGGCGTAGCGGCGATCGGTGCCGTAGGGGGTCTGCTGGGTGCGACCTTTATTGGTTTAGCTCTGTTTCAATGGGGCGTACGCATCAACCTAAGCATCTTTTTTCAAGTCATGGGCATTTTCTTGCTGCTGATTATCGGCGGGTTGGTCATCTCCTTTTGCCGCAACCTGGATGCGGCCTTTCTGGCCATCAGCAGCCTGACTCCGGCAAATGCCGATCTATGTATTTCCCAAGCTTCCTGCATTTTAGGACCACAGCTCTGGAACGCTCATACGGTTTTGCCCGACAAACAATTTCCGGGAGTGCTGCTTAAAACGCTGTTGGGCTATCGTGAACAGCTCTTCGCTGGCCAAGCGCTGGCCTATGTGCTCTTTATCGTTACTGTCGGTCTCACCTACTTTCGAGAATTGAACCGAAAGCGCCAGCCTCTGCAAAAGTCTGCTCCTAGTTAACCCTACGCCGTTATTGCCGAATGGCTATTCTGTTGCCGGCGATCGCCCCCTTGGCGTTAATCATCTTGGCTGGGTTTATTGCCGGACGCACTCTTAATCTCGATCGCTTCACCCTGTCGCGGCTGAGCCTCTATGTATTGCTGCCTGCCCTCATTGCCAATAGTCTCTATGGCATTACCCTCACGGCTGAGCGGGCACTGTTGATTGCCTGCGGTTTCTTTCTAATTTCAGCGCTGCTATATGTCCTGGTATACACGCTTTGCCGCTGCTGCCAGGTCGACCCCCTGCGACAAAAAACCTTGATTGCCACAACCTTATTTGCCAATACGGGTAATCTGGGGTTGTCGTTCATCACCTTCGCCCTGGGGCAACCGGGTCTGGAGCGCGCTGTTGTCTATTTGGTCAGCAGCAGCATTTTGCTCACCACCATTGGCCCCACTTTATTAAAGGGACAGGGATTGGCTACGGGCTTGCGCACCACCCTATGCTTGCCCGTCTTTTGGGCCATGTTAATGGGGCTGACTTTACAGGCGTTCTCCATCAATCTGCCCCTGCGCTTGGACGATGGCCTGGCGCTGCTGGGTGGGGCAGCCATTCCAGTAGCGCTGATAACTCTGGGCATACAGCTTGCCAAAACCCATTTTTATATGGATCGACTAGTGCTTATCGCCGCTGCCCTGCGACTAGTTGTAGCTCCGGCGATCGCGTTTCCCGTTGGCACGGCGATTGGACTGCAGGGCCAAGAACTGCAGGTCTTGATGCTGCAAGGGGCGATGCCCACAGCCGTCAATACTTTTATCTGGGTGACCGAATTTGGCGGCGATAGCGATTTAGTGGCGCGGACCATTGTACTCTCTACCCTGCTCAGCTTCATCACGCTGCCCAGCCTACTGTGGGCCCTGCTGACCTTTGTTCCGTAAGCCCAATTGCCCAGAAATTTTCTGCTGTCTACGGAGCTAAACCGCTGCGATCGCCCCCTTCACCTTCAGCTCGCGTAAAAAGTTACCCAGTAGCAGTTTGCCGGCTTCTGTGAGCACGCTTTCCGGGTGAAACTGTACTCCCTGAATGTGGGGATAGGCTCGATGCTGCACCCCCATAATCGCACCATCTTCGACCCAGGCCGTGACCTCCAGTACTTCGGGACACGTCGCTTGGTCAATCACCAGACTGTGATAGCGCGTTGCAATAAAAGGATTATCGAGCCCCACAAACACCCCTTTGCCTGTGTGGTGAATCGGCGAAGTTTTGCCGTGCATAAGTTCAGCAGCCGCTACTACATTGCCCCCAAACACTTGGCCAATACTTTGGTGTCCCAAACACACTCCCAGAATGGGCATGGTTGGGCCTAATTGCCGAATTAGTTCTAGAGAAATGCCGGCATCATTCGGTCGGCCAGGTCCTGGAGAAATCACAATGCCATCAGGGGCCAGCTCTGCCAGTTCCGCCACCGTGATTTCGTCATTGCGATAAACTCGAATATCTTGAGCAACCGCAAACTCTTGTCCAAGCTCACCCAGGTACTGCACTAGGTTGTAAGTAAAGCTGTCGTAATTATCAATGACAACAATCATGGTGGAGCTCCAAAAGCGGGAGGGTAAATGAGAATAAAAATATAAAGGCTAGGTAACTTAATAAACAGGGCTATTTGCTGATTTGGTCGGCTACAGGTTAGGACCTTTGTCAGCAGAAAATAAATGAATGAAGTAGATGAAGTTATCTATGGCTGCTGGATAAGAGCACAATGCAGGAAAAAGTTTCCAATCAATAGTTTTTTGTCTTTAATCGAAATACAGCGCCTAAACTTATTTGACCAGAAAAGAAATGCCATTGTCACATTAAGCGTGTAATGCCATCCACAGAGGCGGCGCCAACAGGCAAGCGGCAACTGCAATAGCAGTCAATGCAGCAATAAAAACCGCTCCAGCTGCACAATCTTTAGCAATTTTAGCGAGTTCATGAAAGCTTTGCTTGACGGTGAGATCGACAACTGCTTCAAGGGCAGTGTTAATCAGCTCTAGCGCCATTACTGCACCGCAGGTCAGCGCCAAAACCGCAACATCGGCTCGAGGCAGCCTGAGCAAGATCCCCGTAGTGATGACAACAAGGGTTACCAGCACGTGAATGCGAAAATTGCGCTGGGTTCGCAGAGCGTAATAAATGCCTTGCCAAGCGTAGAGAAAGCTAGATGCCAAGTTGTGGGCGACTCGGAATGCCTGAGGCCGTTCTGGCGACTCGGTAGCCTCGGAAGTTGGCAATTCTACGGGAGACGAGTCAGGAACGGAGGAAGGAGTGGGCATATGGTAAGTAGTCGATGCGTTAGATAGCGGAGAATATTTAGCGATCGCGCTCGAATCCAAGCACTGTTAAACGATTCCGCAGCACCAGCATAATGCAGATGTACGTTGGCTGACCGATATTTATGACAATTCCAGTGCCAATTGACAGCTTAACGTGACTGTTTAGCCTTTCACGGCCACTTTCAAAGCGCCAGTTAAAAATAGATTGATTCGGGAAGCGTAATGCCAACTGCCGCCAGCAGCGATCGCTGCTGTGCCCACATCTTTTGCAGGTGTGCTTCGTCGGGATGCTCCCAACCCAACAGGTGCAGAAGGCCATGGGCAATTAGCCAAGCCAACTCCTCTTTGAGAGAGTGGCCATGGGCCGCACATTGTCGCTGCGCCGTATCCACCGAAACCACTATATCGCCGAGATTAAAGGGAATAATTGCCAGTATTTCTGTCTGCAGTGGAAGATCGTCTAGGCCTGCAAAGGAAAGCACATCGGTAGGTTTATCTTGCTGACGATAGGTGTGATTAAGCCCAGCGATGTTGGCATCAGTCGTGAACTGTAAGCTAAGCTCGTAATCGTTGATAGGCGATAGCGTCGGGGCCAACTGCTGTAGCCAAGTCTGTAGCCAGGTCTGCCAAAGGCCCGGTGGTGCGATTGCCATGATGGGCGCCAAGGCATCCCCAAAAACCTCCACTTCGACAGTCAACAATTTTGTCACCATCGCTAGCGCGTTAAGTAAGAGAGTCCAATCAAAACGCTTAACAGAGCAGTCACCGTCAACGTGAAGTGAAACAGCGACTTACCGCCTTTACGCACCATATTCCGCATGGCAAGTTTGACATAGCTAGGCTTAGCGTCTTCAAGGCTTGCTGATGTAGCGAATTCATCTTGACAGCCTTCAGAACCAGGAGTTTTAGTGAGTGTGTGATCAGCCATATCGTTAATTGCAACCTCTAGAGGCGCGATCGAGTTTTTTCACAATAACAAGGGAATCGCCAGTTGAAAAAACGAGGAGAGAAAATTTTTATGATGATTTTCAAATAGCGCCCCATCCAGCCGCGAAGCGTCACGCCTGTATCCTGCCGCTATCCCCTAATTATCCATAGCTGAAGCGACTGTGCCGGCTAGTAGCGGCATGATTTCGCTACAGACTTCATAAAAGCCGGTCTTGGGCGGCTCAGCAAAGAGGTGAGAGATTTTACTTAGAGTCTCATCATAAATTTTGCTGTGATGTTCGTCCATATCGCCGGGGTTGTCCCAAAGGATAATGACGATGCCGCGATCGCTGCCTGGTTCTTGCAATAAATAAGCCCCGTCAAAGCCATCGGCATAAGTCGAAACGGCTTTTTCATAGAGCTGGCGAGCTTCGGCAAAGCAGCCGGGCTTAAATTCTCCAATGGCAACGTAAGCATATTTATGTTTGAGACAGTCTAAAAAGTCAGTCATGTAAATGGCTTCCTTGAGGCGACAGACAGTGAGCGACTAGCCGAAGTTACTATGATGACAGCAGCGCTAACTACTGCGTTGATTGCCAGTACAGTACCAAACTTCGTTTACCGGTTTCCTTCCAGCAAAGATTATTTATCTAAGATGCAGCCTCAGCGAAGGTCAAAAACCTGTATGAAGCAAGCACTGCCACATCCGCTTTAATTTCATGTGCTAAGGGCCGAAACCTTTGCCATCAAAAATCAGAAGCCTTAAAAAAATGGCAGCTTCTCAGCCATAGCGATTGCGGTCATTAATTAATCTGGACTAATAAATCTAAGTAATTAAGACTATTTTAGAGCAGTTTTGATCACCAAAAAGAGCATTATATCTTTACAGGTAATGCAAAAGTTATTGCTCAGAAAGCGATTTCAAACAAGCTGATTATTTAGATATACTTGAAAAGATTTAAACGCCTTTACAAGTAGATTGACTAACAGAATAATCGCAAAAGATTTCAAGAATGATTCATTTGAGTTGTTTTCAAATAGAAAACTGAAAGCAAATCTCCTTGGGATTATGTTTTCTTCGTGCTATGGCTCTAAATCCCTCTCCTAACGTTGGAAGATAGACCTTTAGCCTCTTGCTCTCCTTTCCGCAGCTTTGGGAGAAAGAGTTGAGGAAAGAAGAGCTCTGCTCTTTCCGCAGGATAGGCCTGCCATGGGAACAGCAAACCCAACCTGTCTTCATTTCCTATCAATATCGCAGCTTCTTTAAAGCTGGCGGCTTGTGATAAAGACGGGGCGGAACTCACGTCTCTATCAATAATCAATAAAGACAATGGTATTTTTCTAGCTGAAACATTTTTTGGCTCATAAAGTCAGATCGAATCAGGATGATAAATGTAAAAAATCCGCGTTCAGCTTCCATAAGATGATGAATTTTTTGCAAAGAGTTGGTGTTAATGTACCATCCAGTTTTTCAAACGACGACACTGTATATGAATGCAGCATCAGGTGTTGTGGCATTTTCTGGTAGGTGAAGTTTGCTGGTCCGGCTGAAAACTATTGATTCAGATTGTTTTTGCCCTTTGCCAATGTTCAGGATGCCGTCAATAAAGTTGTCTAGCCAGTTATCTATCGAGTCTTGACAGGAAGTCACTAATAGCTGAATAAACTGTCGGTTCAGCATTATTACTCTATTCGCTAAGCCGAAGAAACTGCTAGAGCAGTAATGGTTTCAGACCGAATCAGCAGTCATCAGCTAAAGCTTTTTAATTAGTGACTGACACGTGTAGGTATTGCTAAAGGCATTAGGGGTGTAGCAAAATGTCCCTGCAAATTTTGGGTAGTCGATACAGTATTATTCAACATCTCAGCGGTGGCGGCTTTGGCCAAACATTTCTGGCCATTGATTTACATTTGCCTGGGCATCCCTGCTGTGTAGTCAAGCGCCTGCAGCCACGCGATGCAGACGGCCTTTCACTCGACTCTGCGCGGCGACTTTTTAACAGTGAGGCCGAGGCCCTGTATGTTTTGGGCACCCATGACCAAATTCCACGACTGCTGGCGCACTTCGAGGAAGATAAGCATTTTTATTTGGCACAGGAGTTCATTGAGGGAACGCTACTTTCTGAAGAAATTCAGCCTGGAGCGCAGCTTACAGAAGCGCAAACCGTGGAAATTATCGAAGATATTTTGACAACACTCTGCACGGTCCATGAGCACAAAGTTATTCACCGCGATCTGAAACCGTCCAACTTGATTCGGCGAAAACGCGATCGCAAAATTGTGCTTATAGATTTTGGCGCGGTCAAACAAATCAGCGCCCAGCCTGAGGCCGCCCAAGTGCCGAACAGTATGACGGTGGCGATTGGCTCTCTAGGCTATATGCCTAATGAACAGCTAGCTGGTCAACCTTGTCTAAGCAGCGACGTTTACGCGGTAGGCATTCTGGCGCTACAGGCCCTGACCGGACTTGCGCCCAAGCAGATTCCCAAAGATCCTCGCACCAGCGAACTGATGTGGCATGATTTAACCGCCATCAGTCCCGCCCTGGCTGACGTGTTAGACACAATGGTGCGCTACGACTATCGGCAGCGCTATGCCGATGCCAAGGTCGCCCTGGAAGCTTTGCAAGAGACCAAAACTCAGCCGCAGACGCCCCCCTTGGTTGCTATTCCTCAGGCGTTAGCGGCCCACGTGGCCTGGCTAGAGCGAGCCGATGAACTGTTTGAGCAGAACCGCTTTCACGAAGCTATCCGCTGTTATAAAAAAGCTGTGCAAGTGCAGCCCCAGGCAACCACCGCCTGGCTCAAGCTCGGCATAGCACTTGAAAATACCGAGCAATATCTAGCCGCAGCCGCAGCCTATGAGACCGTTGCTGAACATCAGCCCCAGGATTATTTGGCGTGGCTCAAGCTGGGAAAGGTACAGGAATATTTAGGCCAGCCTACTGCTGCCATGACTGCATATGACCAGGTACTCGACCTGCAGCCAAAGAATTACTGGGTCTGGGCTGATCGCGGTCAAATTTTAGAGCAGCTTGGTCGCGTCGAGGACGCGCTCTCAGCCTATGAGCGAGCAATTGAACTGAAGCCTGATTTTCAACTGGCGCAAGACCGCCGGCGGCAGCTGCTGATCTCCCTAAAGCGAGTTGATGAACTATATGTTCTGCGGCACTATAAAGACGCCATTGCGGCGTGTGATCAAGCGCTTAAAGAGAATCCTGAAGACGCAACCATATGGCTAATGCGAGGAATGGCCCTCGAAAATCAGCGACAACTGGCGGCGGCCGCGATCGCTTTTAATACGGTGATTCGCCTCCAGCCGAACGATCATGTCGCCTGGTTTCGTCTAGCCGTAGTCCTTGAAGACCTGGGACATGCCAAACGCGCGGCTAAAGCCTACGGTAATGTCACTCGCCTGCAGCCGCAGAATCATCGGGCTTGGTATCAGCGAGGCTGCATTTTAGAAAAGTTGGGGCAGGCCCGCGATGCGATCGCCGCTTATCAAAAGGCCACTCGCCTGCAGCCTGACTTCAAGCAAGCTCAAGCTGCTTATCTGCGACTTATCGCTTGAGGCGCATCATCGACCGATACTAGAAGCCTTATAGAATATGCATTTTCAGCACAGCCCAATCTGCTTAGAGTAGTCCAACCAAATAATCATCCGTTAAAATATGAAGTTTGTGTTCAGTGTCTTCGAGTGATGATGTCAAGTGCTGCTCTGGAATTGACCGACCCTCTCAAAGGTATTTTCAAAGACACCGCCCAACGGTTGCAAG
>JBCCJU010000057.1:0-31572 GCA_039027715.1 Cyanobacteria bacterium P01_C01_bin.120 | reverse complement strand
CACTGCAGAGAAAACCAACGTCGGCTACATTGTTCAGATTGTCGGACCGGTCGTCGATGTGGGCTTCAAGGGCGGAAGCCTACCCGAAATTTATAATGCCTTAGAAATTAAGGGGACCAACCCCGCTGGACAAGAAGTATCGGTTACCTGCGAAGTGCAGCAGCTTCTGGGTGATTCAAAAGTTCGTGCGGTTGCCATGAGCGGCACCGATGGCTTGGTACGTGGCATGGAAGTCGTTGACACCGGTGCTCCTATCAGCGTACCCGTGGGTGGTGCGACTCTAGGACGAATTTTCAACGTGCTGGGTGAGCCTATTGACGAGAAAGGCCCCGTTGCGAATGATGAGTCTTCGCCTATTCACCGAGAATCTCCGAAGCTAACGGATTTGGAAACCAAGCCGGCAGTGTTTGAGACCGGCATTAAAGTAATTGACCTGCTTGCCCCCTATCGCCGAGGCGGCAAAACCGGTTTGTTTGGTGGTGCAGGTGTCGGTAAAACCGTTTTGATTCAGGAGTTGATTAACAACATCGCCAAGGAGCACGGTGGTGTGTCAGTGTTTGGTGGTGTCGGAGAGCGGACCCGTGAAGGTAATGACCTCTACAACGAATTTATTGAATCTGGCGTTATCAACAGCGAAGACTTGTCACAGTCTAAAGTGGCCCTGGTCTATGGCCAGATGAATGAGCCGCCTGGAGCCCGGATGCGTGTAGCTTTGTCGGCGTTGACGATGGCAGAGCACTTCCGCGACGTTAATAAGCAGGACGTGCTGCTGTTTATTGACAATATTTTTCGCTTTGTACAAGCCGGTTCTGAAGTATCTGCCTTGCTAGGTCGCATGCCTTCAGCGGTCGGCTATCAGCCTACTCTGGGAACTGACATGGGTGACCTGCAGGAGCGCATCACTTCGACGCTGGAGGGCTCAATCACCTCCATTCAGGCGGTTTATGTACCAGCAGATGACCTGACTGACCCGGCTCCGGCAACCACCTTTGCCCACTTGGATGCCACGACGGTGCTGTCGCGAGGCCTAGCTTCTAAGGGTATTTATCCAGCCGTTGACCCACTAGATTCCACTTCGACCATGCTGCAGCCCAGCGTCGTTGGCGATGAGCATTACGACACAGCACGGTCTGTGCAGTCTACGCTGCAGCGTTACAAGGAACTGCAAGACATCATTGCCATCTTGGGACTGGATGAGCTGTCGGAAGACGATCGCTTAACAGTATCCCGTGCCCGTAAAATTGAGAAATTTTTGTCGCAGCCGTTCTTTGTGGCAGAAGTCTTTACTGGCATGTCTGGTGAGTATGTAACGTTAGCAGACACCATCAAGGGCTTCCAAATGATCCTTAATGGCGAGATGGATGAAGTGCCTGAACAGGCCTTCTATCTCAAGGGCAACATTGACATGGTGCTCAAGGCTGCTGAGGAATCGAAGTCTTAAGCGCTTGCCTAAAATCGAGGAGCTAATTTGCCTATTGCTGATTAGCTCCTTATCACCAGCACTACGTTGTCAAAAAAGCGAGCGAATTCACCATGCCTTTAACTGTGAGAGTCATTGCGCCCGACAAAACCGTCTGGGATGCCGAAGCTGAAGAAGTGATTCTGCCGAGTACTACTGGGCAGCTAGGAATTTTGGGCGGACATGCCCCCTTGATGACGGCCCTCGACATCGGGGTTATGCGAGTGCGCCCTGAGAAAGACTGGCTTGCGATCGCGCTTATGGGCGGCTTTGCCGAGATTGATGACGACGAAGTTACCATTCTAGTGCGCGGCGCTGAACGAGGCGACAGTATCGACCAAGATAAGGCGCGATCTGCGTTTGAAGCGGCTCAGGCAGAAGCAAATTCCGCTTCTCCAGATGATCGACGAGCAACATTACAGGCTAAGCAGGCAGTACAGCGGGCGCGGGCACGCTTGCAAGCGGCAGGCGGTTCTGCCGGTTAATTCAGCTATTGATTAGCCAATTCTTCCGACGAAATAAACGCTTAAAAAGCAGGTGGCCAGTGGTCACCTGCTTTTGCTTTAAAAATTACGGGAGCTGCGCCTGAAATTATTAATCAGCTAGACGAACTCGCCGCGATCGCCTAGCTTTAACCAGCATCTACGAACTGCCGGTAAATAGAACGGTCTTAAACTTTTCTTGGGCCACCCGCATGGGTTTGCCCTTACCTTCTTCTTGCCAATAGTTGATGATTTCAGTGGCGGTGTTAAGCAGTTCCACCCGCTCTTCTTCAGAAATCCAACTTTTGCCTTCGAGCTCGGTCTTCATCTGTTCCCAAGCGTCATTACGAGGCCAGAAAAAATAGGCCGTCAGCGGGCTAGTGCCTTTTCCAACCACCTGATCAACCGCCAAAGCAACGTCTTTATCAAGCCAAAGCACCTTTAGGACAAATCTAGAATCAATTTCCAATACAGCCTCCACCGCCAACCCTCTTTCAGAATTACAGCCTTTTATATTATCTTAAATTGGCAAATCTGTAATGTCATCTTCACTGCAATTCCCGACACTACAAAATACTGTGAAATCTGGCGATTGATCTCCCAATGTCGACAGGTCACTTTCAGAGAACTTTTCATTGATTATTAAGCAGCAAGCCATGACTTTCAAAGACTACTTTTCGAGACAGGCGGCGGCTTATGCAGCCTATCGTCCACATTATCCAGTAGCCCTGTTTGAATGGCTGGCCCAGCAGTGTGATCGCTGCGATCTCGCGTGGGACTGTGCGACGGGCAATGGCCAAGCGGCGATCGCCTTGGCGGACTACTTCGATCAAGTTATCGCCACCGACGCCAGCGCTGACCAACTCAGGCAGGCGCCGCCGCATGCTCGCGTGACTTATCAAGTAGCACTTGCCGAAGATAGTGGTTTGGCGGCTCAAAGCGTTGATTTAATAACGGTTGCCCAAGCCATTCACTGGTTCAATCTGGCAGCTTTTTATCGGGAAGTGCATCGCGTTATCAAGCCAGGCGGGAGCTTCGCCATCTGGTGTTATGGTCGACCAACTCTGGCCGCAGCAAAATTAGATCATCATCTAGAGAATTATTACAGCAACACTCTAGATGACTTTTGGACACACGAGCGGCGATTAGTAGAAATCGGCTATCGCTCGTTAGATTTCCCCTTCACAGAGCTGACAACACCAACTCATCGTATGCAGGTGCATTGGACACTAGATGAGCTCATGGGATATTTATTCACTTGGTCAGCGACTCAGCGATATATCGCGGCTCATAACGTTAATCCACTGGATGAACTGAGCGATTGCATCAGATCAGATTGGGATGGCGATCGCTCAGCAATTGTCTTTCCAATCACTGTCCGCGCAGGCAAAGTTAGCGGTTGACTAGCCAATATAAGTATCTTCAATTCATCAATTATTTTTGTCGTAATGATTTGAAAAAATCAACCGATAAGAGTATGAAGAGTAATTTTTAGTTTCTTCTGCGACAGACCCAGTAGACATATTTGACGTCATTGAAAGCAGCCAACCATATTTATTTTTACTTGGCTCCGGTATTTACACGAATTTTGGGAATTGCTTTCTTATTATTTCAAGCATAAAAACTGACGCCATTACGGTGCGAAGAAGCTACATTAGAAGCCCAATATTTTAGGGTGATCTAGTCAGATTGACGTGTAAAAACAATATAGATGCTTGCAGCTTACTCACTGTCATTAAAACATTATCCGATGCAACAGTCATCACTGATGTCCATAAGTGAGGCAGACATCTCGTGAATTCTCGGGTTGCCTATCAAAGTCGCTCTATTAGCCCTCAAGAGCAAACGCTTTACGGCCATTTACTAGCCCATGCTGAGTATGAAACACCAGAACGCCTAATCGAACGATTTCAGGCACTATTTATTGATGGCTGTGGATATGATGACCCATCAATTACCACAGCTCTAGATGAAATCATCTCAGATCGAGAAGTTGAAGAATATTTCCATTTTATTCTCAACCGCTGTTGTCATATCTTGATTAATCGATGGCAAAGTAATTTACAGTTTCAAGAAGCCATTCCGCAGCTAATTAATCTTTTTGACATTGCGCCGAATCCAAACATTCGAGAATATAGCCGCAGCCGCCAAATCAGGCAGTTACATCATGCTGTCCGACAATTTAGACAGACAGACCAGTTTCTCACCCTCAGCCGCCTGGCCTGCCTGATTGAAAATGATGCGACTCAAAACAACGAGAATCGCCCTCTTGGCAATCTAATTCAGCGTTATCCTTATCTATACGAATATTGTCTGGTGAGTGAGGACAGCCCTGAATCACACCACGAAAATATCCGACGAATGCAAGCTTGTGCTCAACAAAAGTTCGAGGTTGATTTATCTCACTACGTAACTTATCGAGTGCGGCAGGCTCGCCTGAAAAAGGCACATTTGGCAGCAGACCGACTACAGCGCCTCAAACCCGTTGCCAATCCAACTTTGCTTAGCGATCGCGAATTGGTCAATTCGCTTAATCAGTTTTCAGGCAAAATATTTCAAGGCAGAAATTACCGTGATTATGCTCAAAACTTTTTAGAGCGTAATCAATCAGCTAGTTTTGGCGACTTCAAGAGAGAGCTTTATACTTATTTGAGTTCTTCAGTTGAGCCAAACTATGGGAAACAGAAATTCAATAAGCTTCTGTCACATCAGCTGCAGAAAACATTACCACAAAGTGACGATCAGCCAATTAATGACTTTCTATTAATTAGAACCTGCAATCAGTTGCTGAACTTTTTAGTTTTAGAATCTTCTAAGAATCCTCAGCATTTCGTTTTTATAGATTTGATCAATAACTTAGGTCCTTTATCGACTACAAGCTTATTAATCAAAGTCATTCTATTATGTCGAAAAGTTAAACCTTATCTGGAAAAAAGATTTTCTACTCTATTCAGCCACTATGAAACCTCGACACAAAACAATGTGAAGTGGCTCGTCAAAATGTTTGAAAATTTCAATATAGCCCTGAGTATGACTTTTGGCTCTACGGATATTTCGCACTTAACTATGCTCTAAGATAAGGCGCGATCAGTACATTTCAGTCTGGTAAAACGAAAACATATTTACGGTAGTATTTGATCAATAAGGTTTCCAACATCCATTGGTGATGCGTCCTAGAACTTAAGGAGACAGGATCGTTAGTGCCTGACTATTGATTAGCTTTACCAAGATTTTTGCATGGAAGGGTTCCTTAGACATGCGCCTTATTGTAATATCACCGAGAGTCTCGTAAGCGTGCCTAGCTCAAATTATTCTCTTAGAGTGTAAGATCTGTAGTCCCTCCAGAAAAGAATGTTTTTGTGTAAGGCCATCTATTTGTTCCCGCATCTATCAAATATAAGTCCAGTATGATATCGATTCTTGAAACTCCCATAAACCAGCGTAAAATTACCGCTAATGTAGTCGATTATACGCGCTATAAAATGCCCATTCACAGCATCAGAACTAACGTCTTTGTGCATGAACAGCAGATTCCATTTGATTTTGAAATTGACGATTTAGATTGGGTATCGCAGCATATATTGGCTTTTTATGGTGATCAACCCGTTGGTACGGGAAGGTTGACACCTGCGGGCAAGATCAGCAGAGTAGCAGTGTCACGTCCTTTGCGCCGCCGAGGAGTAGGACTTTGCATTATGAAACAACTACTCAAGCTAGCGGAACAGAACGGTCATGACGAGGTTTTCCTATCCGCCCAGTGCCATGCTGCTGAATTCTATAAAAAGCTGGGTTTTCAACCAGAAGGAGATATGTTCTTAGAAGTTGGTATTGTTCACATGACTATGCGTAAGCAATTGTTCAAGATTTAATGCCTTTGCGCTGCAGATTATTGTCGAGATTGGTGATTGATCTCAGTTTCGAAATTGATTATTGTAAAGGGGCAAAAAGCTGCAAAAATCGTATCTTAGCCGTCACATAAATCGGAATTTGATAGTATTCACCAATTAGCCAGAACGCTAATCCTAAGTGAGTAGCCAGCGTTATTAATGACCAAACTGTAGGGAATGCGATCGCTGAAGTTTCTGCCAGCGGCGGAAATAGCTGCCCCGCTAGCCAGATAATACCGGCTGGTACTATGGCTAATAAAGCTGCAATCAGTAACACCAAAGCCGACAGTAACTGCGCTTTCTCATCACGCTTCAACTGCCAACGATGACCATCCCATGACCAAGTTAGCGGTTGACTACTGTCAACTAATTTGACTTGTTGAATCGCGAGGTCAGCGGATAAAATATGGCCACAAAACCCACAGGAAAAAGCTTCAGTAAGGGTTATTGCCTTAAGATTTCCTTGTCGACAAACTGGACATGGAAAAGCATCATAAAAGTTTAAAGATCGCTCAGTCGTTGACGTCACAGCCGATTTTATTCTGAGTAATCAAATTAGTATTCAACTAAACGAACTCAACCTCAAACATCACATTTTGATGATGGTAAGTAGGTACGGACAATTAATTCGAGATAGGGATGATGGCAGGGCGAGGGGGCTAGCTGTTTCTACCTCGGTGTATTTACCCCAAGCTACGTAGAGAGTAGAGCGCCATTCTAGTAACTGAATGCCGAGTTAAAATTTAGGATGACTATCTGGATCTATGGCAGTTGTCCTCCATCCAGAAGGTGTCATTTTAGAAATTTAGGGCAATAGCGGTAGAAATGTCAGTGCCTAAATCACAGAACTGTGATGAGTGTATGTGTCTTTTGCAAGGGTTTCTCCATACAAGTTGCCTCCGTCAAATGCAGCACATTGGACCCTAGCCAATCAGCCGCGTATATTCTTCTCCTTGATACTCCAGAATCACCAACGGTTCTTGAGCAGACAAATCAATTGACTTGAGTCGTACTCCCCCCGCTAGTAAGTCTCCAGCAAATACATGTCGGCTTGTTTGTCCATTGTTTTCCCGCACAATGAGGCCGACGCGATCGCCCACTTGCACAACTCCTGTCAGCTCTAAAGCCTCTATGGGACTTTGAGGGATAGGGTTTGCTTGCGGAATGCTGCTAGGCAAACTCGGGATAGGTAGGGGATTAGAGGCTACTGGAATCGACGGTAGCGCTGGGGGAGCAGCATTGGGATTAGGCAGTGGCGGTAAATCGGGAGCTCGGGCAATGGAAGTGGTGGGCAGAGCCGACGATATTGGCTCACGATCAGTACTCACAGCTACTGTTGGGGCCGCCGAATTAGGACTCTGATTCTGACTCGGCTGAGGCAATATACCAGTCCACTGGATAACAGGAGCAAAAGGGTCGGGGCGACCTGCAGCAATTACCGACAGACGATCTTCACTCGGTGTCGAACTGACCAATTCGCTTGGCATAGCAGCTTTACGTAGCTCTGCTGACAGCGTAATCATTGGCGATTGAAACAGCTGAGCTGTTTCTTCATTTTCAACGACATCTGCGGTGGGTGTGGTCTGGGATTCTGACGAAGACGATGCCGCATTTTGTGCTAACGTCAGCCGCAAAATGCCACCCCCAATCGCCGTCATAAGCACAATACCAAGCACTAACCATTGAGGCCGCTGACGAATTGCTGTAATGTTCATAGACTTAATCTTGCCTGAAGGACAAGCTCCCCACATTTGCGTTCAAGGATAGCGAATCTTTCTAAGAGTGATGCAAAAGTTCTGGAGCCACAGCGATCGCAATTGCATATTTTCTTCAGAAAATACGACAAAAATAGAGCCGAGAAAGCAGAAAGGCACACGGTAAACTAAAGAAGCTGAGCAGGCTGTTTGACTGGGTTTTGTATTCCCTTAATAGTTGATCGTACCGTGTACTTACAGACACGCTGACTTTGCCCAATGCTTAAAACAGACTGTTTCTGAAATTTTGTTTTTCTTATTTCAAGATAGCCACCGTGACCATTAGCCTAGAGCCTTCATCCTTTTCTAAATCAGCTGTACGCTCTGATGCCGCTACTCGGCTCCACCAGGGATGGAATGGCTTGATCAATGCCTATCGCGACTATTTGCCGGTCAGCGATCGCACGCCAATTGTGACTCTGAATGAAGGCAACACGCCGTTGATTCCAGCTCCGGCGATCGCTGAGCGCCTTGGCCGCCAAGTCACGGTTTACATCAAATATGATGGCCTCAATCCTACCGGCAGCTTTAAGGATCGGGGCATGACGATGGCTGTTTCTAAAGCGAAAGAAGACGGTGCGGAAGCCGTCATTTGCGCTAGTACCGGAAATACATCCGCCGCGGCGGCGGCGTATGCCGCACGTGGAGGCATGCGGGCTTATGTGGTCGTCCCGGACGGTTACATTGCCCTGGGAAAGTTAGCCCAAGCCCTGTTGTATGGTGCTGAAGTACTGGCAATTCAAGGTAATTTCGATGATGCTCTCAGAATGGTGCGGGAGCTTTCAGCAACCCAGCCAGTGAAGCTGGTGAATTCGGTCAACCCTTACCGATTAGAGGGACAAAAAACGGGGGCATTTGAGCTGGTGGATGCGCTAGGGGATGCGCCTGACTGGCTATGCATTCCAGTAGGCAATGCCGGTAATATCTCGGCCTACTGGATGGGATTTTGTGAATATCATCAGCAAAACCGCTGCCAAAAGCTGCCTAAAATGATGGGCTTTCAAGCAGCGGGTGCAGCGCCTCTAGTGCATGGACAGTCGGTAACTGCGCCGGAAACGTTGGCCACTGCTATTCGAATTGGCAATCCGGCTAGTTGGGATAAAGCGATCGCAGTACGCGATGCGAGTCAAGGGCAATTCAATGCCGTTACCGACGATGAGATTTTGGAGGCCTATCGCATCCTGGCGCGGGAAGAGGGCATCTTTTGTGAGCCTGCCAGCGCGGCCTCTGTAGCTGGACTGCTGAAAGTGCGAGAGCAAGTGCCTGAGGGCGCGACCATTGTCTGCATCCTGACTGGCAATGGCTTGAAAGATCCTAATACGGCGATCAAGCACTGCAACAATGCCGTCAAAACCGGTATTCCCGCAAATTTAGAGGCCCTTGCCAAAGTGATGGGCTTCTAGATGAATTTTGCCTAATCAAAGGCTGAAACAATGATTTACGTCTCTAGACTCTTTTCAATGTAAGTAATAATTCTTTCCGCCACGTCGATATTGGTGTATTTCTCAATTCCCTCCAAGCCAGGAGAAGAGTTCACCTCCATCACTACGGGGCCATGATTTGACCGCAGCATATCCACTCCGGCAATTCGCAAACCCATCGCTTTCGCTGCCCGCACGGCTGTGCTTCGTTCTTCAGGCGTCAGCTTGGCTTTGGCGGCAGAACCGCCGCGGTGTAAATTTGAGCGAAATTCACCATCTGCTCCTTGCCGCTTCATGGAGGCGATCACTTTTTCCCCCACCACAAAGCAACGAATGTCGGCACCTTTAGCTTCTTTAATATATTCCTGCACCAAAATATTGGCATCGAGACCGCGAAAGGCTTCAATCACAGATTTGGCGGCCTGATAGGTTTCCGCCAGTACCACACCGATTCCTTGAGTTCCTTCCAGGAGTTTGATCACTAGGGGAGCACCGCCGACCAGATCAATCAGGCCATCGATGTCCTGAGTGGAATGGGCAAATCCAGTGACAGGCAGGCCAATACCGCGACGCGCCAATAATTGCAGGCTGCTAAGTTTGTCGCGCGATCGCGTGATGGCCTGGGACGGATTCGGCGTGAATACATTCATAATTTCAAATTGCCGCACCACGGCGGTGCCGTAAAACGTATTTGAGGCGCCAATGCGGGGAATGATGGCGTCGGCATCGTCAATCGGCATGCCTTGATACAGCACCTTGGGACTATGAGAGGTGATATCCATATAGCAGCGCATGTGGTCAATTACTTGCATTTCATGCCCCTGCGCTTCACCCGCTTCTTTCAATCGTCGAGTGGAATAAAGACTGCTATCGCGAGACAAAATAATAATCTTCATGGCAAATCAGGCTCGTCAATTTCATCAACAGGGGTGCGGCTCAACTCACTCAGCCGATATGAACCACCAGGATCAACCAAAAATCGGCGACGCACGGCTTCTCGGCCCAACAGCATGCGAAATCCCATAACGTCGCGGTTAGTCAAGGTGAGTTCAATTTCCCAGGGCTGCTGTCCCAGGGAAACCGTTGTAAGAATCACGGGGCGCTCTTGGGTCTGCCCGCCCGAGTTGCGGATCTGACGCTTTTCTAGCACGGGGGCGATCGCTTCAATCATCAAACTGGTGTCCCGCTGTAAAGGATGCGCCTTAAATCGCACCATCAAGCCGTCGGCAGCTTCAAAATATTCCACGTCGAAGGCATGCAGAGCAGACGTTCGCGCACCAGTATCAACCTTAGCCTTGATACGGTTAATACCCAGTTGCGGCAGCGTCGCCCATTCGCGCCAGCCAATGATGTCCAAATCGCGATCGCGGGCAGACTTAAATAGGGACACCCCACTCATATTTCGCCGGCTTACAACTTTCTTATCCTACTGACTGAGAGGTCATTTACAAACTCTGTGAACGTTACTGACACAAAGGTCTGCAGATTTTTACGTCAATTGAGCAGGAAGTAACTCAAGTTACTAATCTGATAAAGATTCCAGAATTCTTTTGGTGCCGGGTGTAGTTGCTTTAGGCCCTGTCATCAATCAGTTTTTGCAAGCTACAGCCGTAGAAATACAGTTCTTAGCTGCTGAAACCTTGGTTGACAAATGCTTCAGACATAAAAATAGCAGTTTTGAAGACTCCCGTTTCCCCAATGGACGGAATCCAAGCGCAACCGTGTCTATCGTCAAAGGGGGCAAGCACCCATTCATCAGTCTGTGTGCGATGTGAACTATGGCGGCTTTGCCACTAATCAAATGAGTGTTATTCATAGATGCTAAGACAGTTTTTCCTGTTAATCGCTGAGTTCGCAGAATTATAGATTTTTCTCTTGAGGCCTTAAAGAAGAATTTCAAAGATAGCTAGAGCTTACGTTACAATTATTTAAGATTGCTTCCGACTTAAAACATTCCGTTACGCGATCGCATTCCTTCTAATCATTAGGATTTCCCAGAAATCATGACTCTTCCCATTCGCAACGTTGCCATCATTGCTCACGTTGATCACGGTAAAACTACGCTGGTGGATGCCCTGCTCAAACAGTCCGGCATTTTTCGCGAAGGGGAAGACATTCCAGACTGCGTCATGGACTCGAACGATCTAGAACGGGAACGCGGCATTACGATTCTGTCCAAAAATACAGCTGTTCGGTACAAAGACACGCTGATCAACATCGTAGACACCCCTGGTCACGCTGACTTTGGGGGAGAAGTTGAGCGAGTCTTGGGCATGGTGGATGGCTGCATTTTGATTGTGGATGCCAACGAGGGTCCGATGCCTCAAACCCGCTTTGTCCTCAAGAAGGCTTTGGAAAAAGGACTACGCCCGATTGTCGTGTTGAACAAAATCGACCGACCCCAGGCCGATCCCCACAGCGCCATCAATAAAGTCCTGGATTTGTTTATTGAATTGGGCGCCGACGATGACCAATGCGAGTTTCCCTATCTCTACGCTTCTGGTTTGAGCGAGTTTGCTAAGAAGGAACTCGATGATGAAAGCAAAGATATGCAGCCGTTATTCGAAGCGATTCTGGACCATGTGCCCCCGCCAGTTGGCGATCCTGCCAAGCCTTTTCAGCTACAAGTGACTACACTGGACTACTCCGAGTATCTGGGGCGTATTGTCATCGGCAAGATTCACAACGGCACGATCGGTGTTAGTCAGCAGGCTGTGCTGATTGACCGTGAGGGTCAGCACACTAAAGGTAAGCTCACTAAGCTGCTAGGTTTTGAAGGGCTTCAGCGCATTGAAATTGAAGAGGCGAGTGCTGGGCAAATTGTTGCGATCGCAGGTTTTGCCGATGCCAATATTGGTGAAACCATAGCCTGTCCTGATAATCCTGAAGCTTTGCCGCTAATTAGCGTCGACGAACCGACCCTGAACATGACCTTTGCGGTCAACGACTCTCCTTTTGCGGGCAAAGAGGGCAAGTTTGTCACCTCGCGGCAGTTGCGCGATCGCCTAATGCGCGAACTGGAAACAAACGTTGCCCTGCGAGTCGAACCCACGGATTCTCCAGACCGCTTTTCTGTTTCCGGTCGCGGCGAACTGCACCTAGGTATCTTGATTGAAAACATGCGCCGTGAGGGCTATGAGTTTCAAGTCTCGCAGCCGCAAGTTATCTATCGTGAAGTCAACGGCCAGCCTTGCGAGCCGTTTGAATTAGTAGTGCTCGATGTACCAGAAGATGCAGTAGGCGGCTGCATGGAGCGCTTAGGCCAGCGTCGGGGCGAAATGCAGGATATGCGGGTTACGGGCACAGGACGATCAACTTTAGAGTTTGTTGTACCCGCTCGAGGGCTGATTGGCTTTCGGGGGGAATTTATGCGATTGTCCCGTGGCGAAGGCTTGATGAACCATAGCTTTTTGGAATACCGACCCATGAGTGGCGAGGTCGAGACTCGTCGCAACGGTGTGCTGATCGCCTTTGAAGAGGGCACTGCTACTTTCTATGCGTTGAAAAATGCTGAAGATCGCGGCGTTTTCTTTATCACACCAGGCACCAAAGTTTATAAAGGAATGGTGATTGGCGAAAACAACCGGCCTCAAGATTTAGAATTGAATGTCTGTAAGACTAAACAGCTGACTAACCACCGTTCGGCTACGGGTGATGAACTGGTGCAACTGCAGTCACCAGTTGAAATGAGCTTGGAACGAGCATTGGAGTACATTAGCGCTAATGAAATGGTGGAAGTGACTCCTGAATCCGTTCGGATTCGTAAAATTTCCAAGAAATTAGTGAAACGGTAGATTTCCTTAGGAAACATTAGCCTTCAGATTGCTAACGCTTTTACTCATCAAGGTGTTGGCTGAATATGCTTGCCGACAAAAATATTGGCCTGCAGTTAAAACACTCGCATGACCTTTGTCCGTAACGTCTAGTGACTGCAAGCATAATGCTTGCGGGCTACATTGCGCTTGCAATCACTCAGTAGAAGTCTCAGCCTCTTCGCTGATGAAAGTTTACTGTGTTCTCTGCTATTCTAAGTTGCTATTTTTCTGGGGCTTGAACAATCGCCACGCGACCGTAGCGAGGATCAATTTCCAGGCTCCAAACTTGTAGGGTGCGATTGCTTTCAAAAATGTATTCGGTTCCTTCGCCGGAGCTCAGAGTTCGGCAAGTCTCAAACACAGCTTTACGATGTTCGAGGGGTAAAAAGGCGGTTTCACCAAGGTTCATTACCCCGCTGTTTTGAAATGCAAGCTGGCCTTCATGATTAAGAATAGCTGCTGGGTGAGGACAGTGATCGCAAAAACTGACGGCTAAAAACCAACGCGCATCAGCGATTCGGTCAAATACTCGGTCCGGTCGAGGATGCTGCAGTACTCGGTACCCTCCTGCGACCGATAAGATAGTCCCCTCTAAAAAGCCGCAGGCCACATGGGTCTTCGGTTCCATCGCTGTCCTCCAATGGAATCGCATTAATCGCAGTGTAGCGGCGTTCCATTAGAAATAGCGTCTAGGTTTGAAAAACGTAGCCATCTTAAAAATACAGCTCGACCTATAGAGCTATTAGCTGCTAATCACCAAGTTCTTTATTAAGCAAAAGCGCGATCGCAGTGCGCCATACTAAATAACCTTGCTCATTCAAATGCAGTCCGTCGGTAGTGAGATCGGGACGTAGAGCGCCATCGCCATCCGCAAACAGCGGATACAAATTAAGGTAATAGATATTCTCTACCTCAGCCATTTTGGCAATTGCCGAGTTGACTGCTTGAATGCGATCGTTCGGCAGCTTTAATAGATTCTCCCGTCCTTCCCAGGTAGCCCGCTCGGCACCATGGGGCAAAATAGACTGCACTACAATATCTGCGTCAGGATGTCGCTGTTTGAGGTACTGCACCGACTTTTCAAGATTATCCGCGACTGCACTTTCAGGCGTACCGACAATCAAGTCATTGATGCCTACCATGACAAAAATCGTTTCAATTTGTGCAGCGTCTAGAGCATCTAAGCGCCGCCGCATCATATCGGAGTTTTCCCCCGAAATTCCCTGATTGAGCCAAGTACGACGCCCCGGCAGCAGTTCTTGGGGAAACCACAGCGAAATTGAATCACCCATCAGTACCGTCAGCCGAGGAGCGTCAGCATAAGCCTGAGCTTCTTGCCGCAAAAGCGTTACCCATTGTTGGTAGCTGAGATACTGGCGATCGCCCACCGACATAGCCGCCTGATTGCCACTGTTACGATTGCCGGTCGCAGCGTTGGCCTGTGGCAATACGGAGGTGGACGGTGTGGGCGAAGGCCGAGGGCGGGGATTGCCCCAACTGACCAAGACGGCAATCGACAGCAGACAGTTCATCGCTAGCGACAGCAGCACCCAATAGGGAACATTTTGGAGTCGATCCAATACTTTCATGAACGAATTGTCATGCAGGATGGCTCAAATTGTATCAAGCCCACAGAAATAGCGGAGCAAGCTTAATTAAATAGTAAATGCTGGCTTTTGATACTAGCTGCATTTATTTTGAAGAGCAAATGCCAGCAGGAATTACCCACAATCACTGTTGTAAGGTCTGCTGCACCCGTTTGAGAACAGTACTATCGGGAATAAAGCGTTCTTGGTAGCCACGCTGCCACAGCGGACATCCCGGTGTATTTCTCAGAAGATTAATGCGCTTTGCCGCTGCTGCCTTGTAACTAGCAACAAATGAAGAGAGCAGCCGTGGTTTACTGCTGTAAGCACCATAGCCGTTAGGGCTAAAAGCATCCCCTAAGCTGACAATTCCTTCTAAGCGGTTAGGCAAGAGCAACCATTTATCCAACTTGAGTGACGCATACGCTCGTGCAGAACGCTGCCACTCATCAGCAGCAATCTGACCGATGCCGTTAAGTTCAAAGTTTTGCTCTTCGTTCAGGCATCCGAAGACTGCTTCCTGATTATAGGTATAGAGCTTGATTAAATAAAATGTTGTCTCTGTGAGAGAGGCCATAGAGGACGGTACCGTCTCAACAACAGCTTTGGAGGGGGATGGTTTCAAGGAACTGTCCAAATGAGTTTGATGCAATCTTCCGTTAGTGCTATGTTGCCCGTAATTAAAACGAGATTAACTGCCGCTGACAACGAAATCCTGTACCCAGCGCTTTGCTGATGAAATAGAGTAGCGAAGCAGTATGACTAACACTACAAGTCACCGTTCATCAAGCCTTAAGTATCCAATATTGTCATCTTATATAGGCCAAAGCGCTTGCGTAATTTTCTCGAAAAATAGACACCAAATGAGGCAATTTTTCAGGTTATTCAGTGATGGCGACATTAAGCAATAATTTAATTACTTCACTCTCTTTACATCAGGGAAAACCATTAATAATTTTTGATATGAATAGCAGCTCTATCGAAAATCTCTGGGTAAAATAATATTTTGTATAGATTTTGGCGCTTCTAAACATTTAATTCAGAATGAATTAAGCGTTTGATGAGTAATCGGATGATTTTTAGCCAAAAAAAGAGAGGCCGGAGACCTCTCTTAAAGAATTATTATCAGCGGAACTTTTAAGCCGCTGACGTAGATGATTTTGGCGCTTACGCAACTGACGATGTCGTGCAGTGCCGCCGCGCCCCTTGCAATTACGTCCCCTACGACGAGGAGACTCCCATCGTTTTAGAGTTGGCATGACTCTTGCCTCTAATTGACTTGACATGGGCGGAGAGAGACTCGAACTCTCACGACCGAAGCCGCCACATTTTGAGTGTGGTGCGTCTACCAATTCCGCCATCCGCCCTTGGATGCCGCTTCCTTACTATACTGTGAAACTTTGCGGTTGAGCAAAGTTTGATAGTCAGGGCTATTAGACCAACGATCAATCTCTCTCGCTCGCAGCACCGGCAGGGGATGGGTCAGGTCTTGCGTGCGGACTTGCTTGATAACTTCTCCGATTTCTGAAGTGGATGCCGCGTCATAGGCTCGCGCTTGGTCGAGAAAGGCGTCAACATTGAGCTTTTCTGACAGAGTGGGTGAGCCGCCAGAGAGTTTCATTAGTAAAGAGGCAACGATTTTGGCATCTTGCACAACCAGTAATGCTGCGCGATCGCACGTCAGCTCAGCACAGCGTACCCATTCCATAATCTGAGTTTGGAGATTCGGCAGGAGAAAATCTGCTAACGGTAGCTGGCTTGCCGCCAGTGCCAGCAGATTCGCTAGAGTTAGATAGACGCTGTGGTCGCACTTTAGATGCCCTAATTCGTGACCAATTACCGCTTGAACTTCTGTTGGAGAAAGCAAGTCGATTAGCGCTGTATGAACCACGATGAAGGGCCGTTTACCTCGCATGGCAAAGGTATAGGCATTAGGGACAGGGTGCTGTCGGATATAAAGCTGAGGCGTTTCCAGATCCAAAATCTTGCAGGCTTCCAACAGCAGTTCATGCAGATCGGGTAATTGCTGAGGGCCGACTAAGACGCTCGAAGAAATGTTGCTGAGGTAAAAGACCTGCTCAGCTACCGGCCCTAAAGCGCTGCGGATAAACAGATCCAATCCCGGTAGCTGGCGGAGCGTAGCAGTCGCATTCAAATCTAGAGGATGTCGGAATTGATCGGCCTTTAGTCCGGTCAGAACCTGTTTAGAAGCAGTAGCTTTCATAACGAAACCAAAGCATGAAGATCGGTTAATTCTACTGTAACGAACTTCGCCAACGTACTTTGCCCATTCTCGAAAAACCTTTGGCTATGAACCGTTTGAGATTTACTTGAAATAATGGCGCACGATCTCTACGATGCGCTGGGAAGCTTTACCATCGCCAAACGGATTCACAGCTCTAGCCATCGTGTCATAGGCCGCCGATGAAGTGAGGAGTGCCATGGCTGCAGCCGCGATCGCCTCTGCACGTGTTCCTACTAATTTAGCTGTACCAGCCGCGATCGCCTCTGGTCTTTCGGTCGTTTCTCGCAGCACCAAAACAGGTTTGCCCAGACCGGGAGCTTCTTCTTGCAGCCCACCAGAATCGGTTAATAGGAGGGTACAGCGCTGCATAGCCCCCACTAATTGGCCATAGTCCAGTGGCTCAGTCAAAAATACTCGCGGATGGTCACCAAGGGCCCGAGTCAGCGGTTCCCGCACGGTCGGATTGCGATGTAAAGGTAGTAGCAGTGCCGTGTCGGGGCACTGCGTCAAGATTTTCAGAAATCCATGGGCGATATCTTGCAGAGGAGTGCCCCAGTTTTCGCGGCGATGCACCGTAGATAGCAGCACGCGATGACGCTGCCAGTCGAGCCCTGGAATGGAACATGGAGGCTGCTGAGCCGCCACGGCTAACAGCGCATCAATCACCGTGTTGCCGGTTTGATGAACCTCGCCAACGACCCCAGAGTGAGCTAAATGATCCACGGCAGTCGCGGTCGGAGCGAAATGCAATTGCGCAATTTGTGAAACTAAACGGCGATTAGCCTCTTCAGGAAACGGATTAAACAAATCTTGAGTCCGCAGACCAGCCTCGACGTGGCCCACGGGAATTTGTTGATAAAATGCCGCTAAGGCTGCCGAGAAAGCCGTTGTCGTGTCACCTTGGACGATGACAAGCTGTGGATGCGATCGCTGAAAATAATTTTCTAAGCCCTGCAAGCTGCGGCAGGTAATATCGGTCAGGCTCTGCCGTGGCTGCATAATATCTAAATCTTCATCCGCCACTAGCTGAAAAAGCTGCATGACCTGAGCAACCATTTCACGATGCTGCCCCGTCAGCACCACTTGAAGAGCAAAATCTGCCGCTTGGCGAAAAGCCTGAATGACAGGGGCCAATTTGATCGCTTCGGGACGAGTGCCGAGGATGACGCAAACTCGAATAGGCTCAGACATAGGGCATTTAGCTGTAAATCGTAAAATCAGGGGCGGCATTTGCCGCAAACTTTCTTATGATGGCATGCGGCGGCTGAACCCAATGGGTAGCTGGCAGAATAAAGAAGTTGGCAAAAAAGGCGATCGCTTATGGCTCATACTCTGAAGCTCGACGCTGATACGCTGTTTACCCTCGACCTTTCAGGGGCACAGGCGTTGATCGAACCGCTCCTAGAAAAGGGAAACATTCTTGATCCCGACATTCGCCTGCAATTTGAAATCGACTTTCCCCGCTCACCCACAGATCCTCGAGAACTGTCTGAAATTCCTGAAGTCCGTCTCTGGTTTATCCGCCTCGACGCGGTGTATCCTTGGCTGCCTTACCTACTCGACTGGGAAGCCGGTGAACTGGGTCGTTATGCCGCCATGCTGGTGCCACATCAGTTCAGCCCTAAAGACGGCATTCGGTACAACCCAGAAGGCCTCGAAATTTTTGTGATGAACAAAATCTTTGTTGTGGCGAACTGGCTGCAGTCTCAAAGCAATGGCCAATTAACCCGGCTGAAATTTATGACTCAAATGCTGGGCTACGAAGTTGATGATGGTCTTTTCGACTTGTTGACTGAGAGAGCCGCCAGTTGAAGATGAATAGTATTTTGGTCTTTGCAAGGCATCCCATCTACAAAAAGGTTGTATGCCGGGAAGGCCGGTTCAGCCAAGGCAAGGCTGCCTGACAAGTTGGCGTAATGTTGCGATCGTCGGAGGATGCGGCACTTTTTTCATTTACTGACAGCAACCATAGCGCCAACTCTAAAAGTGAAGACAAGTACTCTTCGGCCGTAGAACATACTGAAATCGCATACGTGAGTTTTTGTGGGATTGAGCTCATGCTGAGTCAGCCGACAGCTCCGAACTGTGCAGCTGCACAGCGTTTACCATCAAACATTTTAAGATAAGCCTTATGTCAGGCAGTGAGGTGTGAGCACTGACCTGCATAGAATAGGGAAGGTTTTCAAAAAGCAGTAAAGGAGACTATTTTGAAATCACAATCTCTTGGTTGGCAGCCCATCGCCCTGGCTTTTGTAGCGTTATTCATATTCACCGTCGCCTCCAGCAGTTTTGTCATTATCAATCCCGGTCAAGCTGGTGTGCTCAGCATTTTGGGTAAGGCGCAGGACGGCGCGCTATTGGAAGGGGTGCATTTCAAGCCACCAGTGGTCTCGAATGTAGATGTCTATGACGTCACGGTGCAGAAGTTTGAAGTGCCGGCACAAAGTTCCACAAAAGACTTGCAAGATTTGTCAGCTCGATTTGCGATCAACTTTCGGCTCGACCCCAGTGAAGTGGTTACCGTACGTCGAACCCAGGGCACCCTGGAAAATATTGTGGCTAAAATCATTGCTCCCCAGACTCAAGAATCCTTCAAAATTGCGGCGGCCAGACGCACTGTAGAAGAAGCGATTACTAAGCGCGTAGAGCTGAAAGATGATTTTGATGAGGCTCTGGGAACAAGGCTAGAAAAATACGGCATTGTCGTGCTGGATACTAGCGTGGTTGATTTAGAGTTTTCGCCCGAATTTGCCAAGGCTGTGGAAGAGAAGCAAATTGCTGAACAGCGCGCCCGTCGCGCCGTTTATGTGGCCCAAGAAGCTGAACAAGAAGCACAGGCCGAAGTTAACCGGGCGAAAGGTCGCGCTGAGGCGCAGCGGCTGTTGGCGGAAACCTTGAAAGCGCAAGGTGGTCAATTGGTGCTGCAAAAGGAAGCGATCGAAGCTTGGAAAGAAGGAGGCGCTCAAATGCCGAGAGTGTTGGTGACCGGCGGTGGCGATGCTGGCAATGTGCCGTTCATCTTTAATGCTTCCGATTTTAAGGAGTAGCAGCTGCTGATTCAACCTGGCGCAGCGCTTGTTCCAGACGATCAAGCGCTGCTAACGCTGTCTGTTTCAGCTCGGCGTCTGTTGCAGTGGCAGACGCTTCTTCTACTATTTCGGTTGCGGTTGAAGTCAGGGCAGAGTCACGATTTGCCGATGCTGCGTTTGTGCCTGGCTCACTGAAAGTCAATGGTTTAGCGGGCGTGGCCACCGTAGCTTCTGCCACAATTTCACCTGTCAAGTCATTGCTGGCGGGTTCATCAAGAGCATCCTCAGGTCGAAGAATTTGTGGGCGAGCAAAAGCAGTAGCGAAAATCGACGTGGAGGAGGACTTTCGAGATGCGGGCGGGGCAGTGACCAAAGCCTCGCCGTTGCTAATTTCCGATGGCTCTTTTTCTAGCTCAGTCGGGGCATTTCTGGCAGCAACGCTGATATTAGTAAAGGAGAGGTCAGGGGTTCTTGAAGCTGATGGAGCGGTATCAGTAGTATCGTCCTCAAGCTGATGTGTAAATTCAGAATTAGGTCCTAATGAATCAGCACTTGCCGGCAGTGAAACAGAGGCGATCGCGACAGCTTCATCTGGGATTTCCTCAGTATCACTGATCTTTAGGGAATCTGCGATACTGACATCTGCAGGTTCTACATTCTCATCCTCGAATTCTTGAGGTGGGGTGTTTAAAGAAATTGCCGTGGGCGACACCTCAGTTGACAGCGGGATGGCGGAAGGTGAGGCAATTTTGGCTAAAGCTCTGCTTAGCCAGTTAAATACGGGACGACCAGGCTCTGCAGGGGCGATCGCGGCTGCTAGTTCTCGCGATTGGGAAAGACCTGCTACCAATGGCGCTCCAGTCAATGCATCAACCGTAGCTGGCGACGAAGTACCAACTTCTGTTTCTACCGTAGCCTCAGCTTCCTTAGAAGGTTCAGAGACCTCTGGCGGCAGCGAAGCCGTTGAGGTGGCAGCATTATCTTGGTTCTCGGCCTTGGCCTCTAGCGCTGTATTGGAAAACTGTTCCAAGCCAAACGCTACGTCGTCAATAGCACTAGCGATGGCTTCAGTGGGCGGTTCAGCAGCAATCAATATAGGTTCGGCTACGGGGCCAGCGGGAATCTGGAATTTGGCTGTAAAAGCGTCAATTGCCCGCGCGATCGCATTAGCTCGTCGCTCTTGGTCATGGCTAATGGAATAAATATTATTGCCTAAACCGGGAGCATTCCAGCGCTGGGTGTCAGGGTCAATAAAAGAACGGGTGCGAGCCCATACGATTGCTTCTGATCCGCTCATGCCCAACTGCCGTGCCTCTTGCAGCCAATCGAGATAACCACCGCGATCAAGGGCCGCCAGAGGAGCCTGGTTGGCCAAATCAATACCGTTTACTAATTCCTCTTGGGAGAGCTGCAATCCCTTGTCAAGAGCCTGTTGCCGCAACTGCTCAGTCTGACTTTGAAGACGGCGCAGTTGTTTTTCATCCGCTTCTTCAGGCGTATTTGCGCCGTGCTGATAGGAAAATGTGCCCATATTCCAGACACCATTGCCGGGATCGACATGTCCAAAATAAGCAGGATTTTTATGCCCTTCTGGAGTACGTGTGCCCTCTGCGCTACCCACAGCCCAGGCAACAAGCGAGTCGGTACCACCTTCAAATAACGAAGTGAGGTTTACTAGAGAGTGGCTTAAGGAAGCTACTGGAATAGTTTCGGGCGGCGGCGAGACGATTTCCGTCTCGGCATCTTCGGATGTGACGGCTGGTTTTTCGATATCAAAAAACAGAGCAACTCGTTCTTTGATGTCGGTTTTAGAAAGCTGAACCGATTCGGGGAGCGGTGCTTCGGGCAAAGGAGAGGGAACAATCGCCTTGACGGCCTGCTGCAAATGGTCTGGGATTGGCGGCGGTGGCGGCAATAAGGCATGAACCGACGGCACCGTGCCAATAGCAACCGCATCGAGACCGCCATAAACGCCAGCTGGACGATCGCGATCACTAGCCATTGGCGGATTCTCTGCCCCTGGGGGAATCGGTAGCGAAACGACTTGACTGTCTGCCGGTTGCTCGGATTCCGCAGCAGGCACCTCTACTTCAGGAGGTGCTGAGGTAGCTGCTGCGATTGCCGTGAGTTCAGCTTCTTCTTGGGATGCGGGAGGCAGCTCAAAAGACAAAGCAATTTCGGTATTCGCTTTGGCAGTACTGCTGGCTCCCAGCGACACCGCCAAAGTTCCCAGAGTTAGTAAGGCACGATACGCAGTCATGGTGACAAGTTCTCATACGAACGCAACGGAAAATTTTCAATCAATAAACTGATTTGAAAGTACTAAACCTAAAATCGCTGCAGCGATCGCTCCAGCACGTTGGTAGAAGGCTCAACAATGCTCCAGGTGCCTTCTGGCTGTCGGCGCATTGTGGCGAAGTGCAAGTATTGAGCACGTCCCAAAAAATCACCAGCTTCGACATTGCCCGCTTGCGGGCGAGAAACACCGCAAAATCGAAACAGGTAAGCTGGTACTTCTGGCGAAGAAAAAAAAATGCAGTCAGGACCGTCAGCTGAGAGCTCCACTTGACCTGAAAAGGGTGCTCTCACCTGGGCCCCGCTGAGGTGCATGGTGACATCTCCGAGACCCGCAACCACTCGAAAACCCTCTACTCTGTTACCAAGACTCAGTTGCCAACTCTGGTCGACGGCCACGGAACGGGGAGCCGCGATCGCCTCTTCGCGGCAGCTACTGAGCATAGGGGCCAAAATACCGTAGAGAAAAAGTAGGCCGGCAAATTGTCGCCGCCAACCAATCCGATGATGTTTACTAAAACTTGATTTCTCAACCCGCGCCACGCAACGTACTCCAGCCAGCGTTAATCAGCTCGCAATAAAGAACTAAAAGTTATTGAAAATTAAAGCGATAACCGGCGTACTCGTCGTTTTCGTACAAAATGACGAGCTGAGTTTCAGGATCAAACTCTAACGGATAGGCCTCGCGCTCCGCCTGCACATCCGCTCGGACGTTGAGGCTAGATAGACGACAATAAGGCTCCGAAACCACTTGCCGTACCCGCTCTTTGGAGTCGCGTTCGGGAATTGTTAGCAACTCTGCCAATTGTTCACGGGATAACTTTGCCTCAGTTTGAACGAACTCATGACAAGACTTCTCGTTTACTGTTGGTTGCGATCGCGATCGCCAGAAACGCATATCTTGAACATCCAGCAGTGCGACGGCCGCTGCCACAATTACGCCTACTGCTATCAACGGCTTCAAGGGGGAAGTGGGAGAAAGGGGTGAACTTGGGTGCATGGTGTAAATAGGTCCTCTGCAATCAAAACTCTTAAAAAGTGCTTTTCTTTGCCTAGCTCAAAACAATTCTTTAAAGCTGATTTAGGGGATGGCTGCCATTTAGCCATGAGCCACTAATTCCTGTCAGGAAATTGCTTTGGTAGCAAACCTCAAAGCTGTCCACCGATTACTAAACCGATCAGAGCCAGGAAAACACAGATGATGGAAGTCATATCAGTTTTTTTGGCAAACAGTAGTCGGTACAGTCCAAACGCTACGGCACCGACAACGAGTCCAATGACTACCGGCCAAAAGCGAGGAAAAGCAGCCAGCAATAGGTCCAGGGCCAGCCGTCCAATGACGCCACCACCAAACCAAATCAGATAGTCCAAAAACGTCGTTGGCGATCGCTGGCTGAAAATATGGCCAGAGGCCGGCCAGGTTATTCTCGCTTGTGACCACAAATCTCTAATCTTGGCTACGGGGGAAACAGCACCAAAAGAAGAAGTGGGATGAGCGCGATCGCGTAGAGCAGCCGCAGTTTCCGATGCATCTTTAACATCTGAAGTGAGATCTAGATCAACTGCGGTCAAGACATATCGATGATTTTCATCCTGTACGACCTGGGTTGAAGCCGCATCCCTGATTTCGCAAATTTGCTCAATCTTTAGCATCGCGGATGGTGACTGCTTCATTAAAATCAGCGACAAACCATTGAACGTACTCTGAAACTTACGAATCGTCATTTCTTGTTGACGATAAAGTTCATTAATTTTTTCAGCTTCCTCGTGCAGTCGCTGTAAATACCGGTGAATGTCCGGCGGGGCCGACCTACCAGCAGACGACGAAGCGGATGACGCCGCCTGTTCTTCAGGGGAAGGCGGCGAGGCCGCTGGAACTATCCCGCGCTGCCGTAATGCTTGAGCAACCTCTCCTTGCTGCGGAGACTGCCAGGCGACGTCCTGCCCGAAGTCAGGCAATTCAGGAGAAGACATTCCTCTGGGTCGTGACGGTGTTTCTGCAGTCACGGGAGAATACTCAGCTAATAGCTGCTCGCGAATGGCGCTCATTTCTGAATTCATGGGACAAATCCGTCTTGTAAAGAGCTCATGAAGCCGCGCATTACAAGTCCGCGGCCAGTCGCTTGTATGAACTGCGCTTTTTATGTGTAGTTCATACGAACCACATGAAGTATATCCAAAGCCAGAGAATAGTGCAAGTGTACTATTCTCTGGCTTTGGATTCGACAGCTATGGCTTAAAGCAGGTCGTAATCTATTAAGGCAAAAGAACTACAGCGTTTTGACTAATCAAGGCAAGGTACTTTGAACGAAGTAAATCTGACCGAGCAGATTTTTTGCCTGAAGAATTTATTGGCCCCACCGACAGACAGATGGCGTGTCGCCCTGTGCCCAAGGAACTCGCGATGGTTATCAATCAGCTGCGGCAAGGACAGCGCTGCTATGGCAAGGTAAAAACTTCAATGCTTCGCTCTCGACCTCGAATGGATACTTTTCCCAAGGATTTAAGTGATTGTCGAGCCCCAAGTTGATAAGCTGTCGCGCTACTGATCAAGAGCGACGTTGACCAGTCTTTTGTTAGCGACTCTAAGCGCGAGGCTACATTAACCGTGTCACCAATCACCGTAAATTCTAGGCGTCCAGTTGCCCCCAGGCAACCTGCCACAATGGAGCCAGAATGCAACCCGATGCCAATTGGCAAAAGGCACTGAGTTTTTCCTTTGAGTAAAATCTGTTGAGCAGCGAGAAAGGCTTGTTCAGCATGATTACTAAGACTTCGAGGTGCCCCAAAAACTGCCAACATGCCATCGCCGATAAACTTGTCAACCCAACCGCCATGCTGCTCTACAATTTCAGCCAAAAATCCCTGAATGTGATTTAGAAAATCCAGCACTTCTAGGGGGCTCAAGTTTTCTGAATAATGAGTGAATCCTCGTAAATCTGTCATCATCACGGTGACTTCACATTCCTGAGCTTCTTCTATGAGTTGAATGGGATTTTCAAAAGCGGCTTCTACAACTTGCTCTGGCAAAAACTGCTGCATCAGCAGGCGACCGGCTTCATTTTTACCCTGACGACGCACAATACTAGCCGTCAGCATACTGAGAAGGCCATTTCCTAAAATGGTGAACAAAGCAAACAAACTAATTGCAATATCAAGCTGAAACAAGACTGCAGCATAGACAAAGTTGCCTAGCGCCAGACTCGTGCTGAGGATAGACGATCGCGAGCGTATACGAATACCGCCCGATACAGCTAACAAGCAGCAAAATGCCACAATATTAGTAATAATTTCAGGTTTTATGGGTGCCAGAACTTGCCAAATATTAGTAATAAATAAAGCTAATAAAATACCGTCAAATAGAGGAATAATAACTTGTAAGATAGCTAAGTTTTTTCGACCATAGGGATGTGATAATATCCCTAAAAATCCAGCCGAAATTAAACAAGCGAAAAGAGAAATAATTGCCACGGTTGGTGGCACTGAGTCAGCATTAATCAATGTTTTAGGAAAGAAAAATACTAAAACATCAAGCACGCTGGAAATCACCAGAATGCCTAGTCGCACATATGCCATTTTGCGCTCATTCCGCAAAGATTCTTCCGCAATTGCCTGCTTAAAAACCCGATCAATTTCCAGTCTCGGTGCAGCCACACGAGGATATCTAGATGAAGCAGTATGAGGAGCGGCCATGTCGATAAATCTCGCAGTAAGATCGCTTGTAAAAATTAGTCATGGGTAACCAGTTATGCAGGTAGATGTATCCTGACCTAGACAATAAGACTTTATTGCCTGTAATTGAACTGTTAGGGCAGACCTAATCGACCCAGCCTACTTGAATAATGCTTCCAAATTCGCGTTCTAAGTTCGACATTCCGGACTTTGCCATAAGTCCTCTCTTTGACGATTAGCCAACAGAGTATAAATCCGCTCAAAACCCCAGTCGAAAAGCACCATTACTGTTCGATGTTTGAATCAGTACAGTGCGATCGCACTGGATTTAACCGATGAATCAGCATCGAATGGTACCAAGAACGCTGTCATATGGGTATCATCGGGCCCATCTCAATTTCTTAAGTTGAGGCCAATTCCCCATGCTGCCAGAGTATTTCATCACTGAGCAATGATGATTGCGCTTAGAAGATTTCATCCAGCAGCGCAATCAGCCGGTCACATTCCTCCAGCGTGTTGTAGTGCACCATGCTAACGCGCACCACACCGTTTTGAGCCAGTAAACCCAAATCCTGAATTAAGCGCAGGGCATAAAAATGGCCGTAGCGGATACCGATTTTGTGTGAGTCAATCTGCGCTGGGATAGCATCGCTATTGAGGCCATCGACGATAAATGAAACAGTAGGAACCCGTTGGCTTGCATGCGACTCCGAGCAACCAATAATGCGTACGTCGGGCTTACTGCGGAGAAAACTTAGCAGGCGATCGCTCAGCATCTCTTCATGCTGCTGAATTAAATCGAATGCCTGGGAAATCTGTCCCATGGGAGTGTCGGACGCGGTTGCTCCAAAGTGATGTTGGGCAAGCGCTTGAAAGTATTGCGGAATCGCCGTAGCGCCGTAGCTCAGTTCATAACTCGTGCCTCCTGGCTGAAACTTGTAGGGAATCGCGGCTTGACCAATAAAAAAGTGGTTGTAGCTGGGCAGTGCCAGCAGATGCTCCCGCTTGCCATAGAGCATAGCCAAATGGGGACCATACACTTTGTAAAGACTGAAGGCGTAAAAATCCACATCTAGCGCCTGGACATCCACTTGGCGATGGGGTGCGTAGGCGACGCCATCTACACAAAGTAAGGCGCCGTGGGCGTGAACCCGATCAGCAATCTCCCGAATCGGGTTAATCGTCCCCAACACATTAGACACATGGGTCATGGCCACTAAGCGCGTTCGCGGTGTCAGTAGGGGTGTCAAATCGTCTAGCTGTAGGGTCAAAGAAGTCGGGTTGATTTGCCAAGTTTTGATGATGATGCCCTGCTGCTGCAGTTCCATCCACGGAGTAATATTTGCCTCATGGTCGCAGTTGGTCACGATCACCTCGTCCCCGGGCCGCAAAGTTTTCCCCATGCAGTGAGCCAGGATGCGGAACAGCGCAGAGGTGCTGGAGCCAAGGATGACAGTGTCTGTTTCGGGAGCCTTGATCATCTGAGCAATTGCCGCAGTTCCCTGCTCTACCCTGGCTGACGCCATTTGCGAGAGGTCATAGGACGCGCCTAACTGCACGTTGGAATTCATCAAAAACTCAGTGATGCAATCCACCACGGACTGCAAAATCTGCGAGCCTCCGGCATTGTCGAAAAAGGTCCAGTGGTTACCAAGTGCCGGAAAGTGAGAACGCACAAAGTCCAAATCTAAAGCGGCGTGAGTGGGCAGAGTGGGAGACTGCATTGGCTGGTGAGAGGAGGTCATAAAATTGGGCTTTGCCTTCATTATGCCGAGCATCTATGCGATCGCTGGCCGCCAAACCCAACTCTGGGCAGCTTTCGCCTCACACCTTAAAGAAGACCTCATAGATTTATCAAGCCTCTGTTAGGCCGTATCGTTACAGAGGTCAGGCCAAATGGAGTTGTGCATACTGAAACTGTCTTGCAGTGAACCAGTTAATGCTATGACTTCTCAAAACCTCAAGCTTGCTCTGGCTGAGCTGCACGCCCGCGCAGTTTCAACAGGTACCATCAGTGATAGTCATCGGCAGGTGCTGCGGCAGGCGTTAAGTTCACCAGACTTAGCGGATGACAAGCGCATTGCGATTGACCGCTTGCTTGTAGCTGTGGCCAGCGATCGCTCCAATTTCTCTGATGACTCGTCTTCCATCGCCTGCTAGGCTTGTCCTCAGTCCAACATCAGCCGTCTTGATAATTGATAGAGTTGCAGGTTTCAGATTCCCTTCCGAGAAGCTGAACCTGCGATTTTGCTATGTATATTGATAGGCAGCAGCGCAGCCGTCGCCATTTTCTTCCGAACAGGCAGACGGCGAACCATCTGGCGGGCTATGCAGCGGCAATTAATGAGTGTACTGGCTCAGGCGGCGCGCAAGACTTACACCGCCTTCTTATCATTGCAGCGTGGAGAAACCAAGTCTATCGAGTCCAGATGTCCCCTTGCAATCAACAACAATAGCCGTCAGATGCCGAGGCGTTGATAGACTTCATCGAGATTCCGCAGATGGTGATTTGGGTCAAAGCAGGCGTCAATTTCATCAGCGGTGAGATGGGCCTGTACGCGATCGCTGCTCGTCACCAAAGCGCGAAAATCTCCCCCTTCTGCATTCCAAGCCTGATGAGCCAGGGCTTGCACAATCGCATAGGCGTCCTCTCGGGCTAAACCTTTGTCCACCAAGGAAAGCAGCACTCGCTGGCTGAACACAACACCGCCGTACACGTTCATATTGCGCGTCATGTTGTCGGGATAAACCAGCAGTTTCTTAATTAGCTTGGTGCTTTCAACCAGCATAAAGTGAATCAGAATGCAGGAGTCAGGAAGAATCACCCGCTCTACTGAACTATGGGAAATGTCCCGTTCATGCCACAGCGCTACGTTTTCTAGCGCCGCCATGGCATTGCCGCGAATCAGGCGAGCACAGCCGGTCAGTCGCTCAGAGCGAATGGGGTTGCGCTTGTGGGGCATGGCTGAAGAACCCTTTTGTCCCTTTGAGAAAAACTCTTCCACTTCCAACACATCGGTGCGCTGCAAGTTGCGAATCTCAACGGCAAATCGCTCCATGGACGCCGCCAGCAGCGCTAAGACATTCATAAATTCCGCGTGGATATCGCGTGAAATCACTTGGGTGGAGGCCGTGTCAGGCCGCAACCCCAGTTTTTGGCAGGCCAGCGATTCAATGCGGGAATCGATGTTGGCATAAGTGCCGACAGCACCAGAAATTTTGCCGACAGCAATTTTGTCTTCCAGGTGAGTGAGGCGATCGCGATGACGCAGCATTTCAGCTAGCCAGCCTGCGAGCTTAAATCCGAAAGTGATGGGCTCAGCATGAATGCCGTGAGAGCGACCAATCATGACGGTATGACGGTGCTCTTGAGCTCGATAGCGAATTGCTTGAATCAAATTCTCAACGTGGACTTTAATCACCTTGAGGCTTTCGACCATTTGCAGCGATAAGGCCGTATCCAGCATGTCAGAACTGGTCATGCCTAGGTGAATGTAACGTCCCGCATCGCCCACGTATTCATTCACATTGGTTAGAAACGCAATGACGTCGTGGCGTACCTCCGCCTCAATTTCCAAAATCCGGGCTGGATCAAAATCGGCTTTTTCCTTGATTTCGTCCACTGCCGCTGGGGGAATATAGCCTAGTTCAGCTTGCGCTTCACAGACGGCAATCTCAACCTGTAGCCAGGTTTTGTACTTTGCAAGATCATTCCAGAGTTCGCCCATCTCGGGCAGGGTATAACGTTCAATCAAGGTGGCAAGCAGAATACAACCGATCCATTCTACATACCGATGTCGACTCTGGTCGCTGCCGCGAGAAACTGGTCATCGGACGTTGAAAAAAGCCAAACCAACTTTCTCCCTTTCATCCGGTTGAGATAGAGCAAATGGCCGCCGTCTGTGCGCAAAGGCTTGAGCACGCACAGTGGCACACTTGGAGGCGATCACTCGTCGCGATCGCCCTGCTCCAAAAAGCGGACGGTCTCAATTAAAAGGGATAGTTCAGTAGTTGAATAATCATGCCATCGCCTCCCGGCAGGCTGGATGCAGTAACGCTGATGGTGTTGCCGTTGGCCTGACGAGTCGGCGTCGAGCGCATCAAATCCAAAAAGGGCTGAAGACCGTCAATATCACAGGTCTCTTCGTCGGCTGCTTGGGTGCGATAGTGAGTAGGAATGATAATGCGAGGGTTAAGCGCCCGAATCGCCGCGATCGCCTCTTCGGCATCATAAGCTTTTGGCCCACCCCCTACTGGCACCAGCAGCACATCGGGGCGGCCCAGTTGAATTTGTTCTTCAATAGAAACCGGCGCAGCGGCACCTCCCATATGCACAATGGCGATACCGCCTTGCTCCCAGCGCCAAATCAGATTAGAGCCGAACCGCCGCCCGCCGTCGCGATCGTGATCGACCTCTACCGATCTCATGCGAATTGGTGACAATTCATATTCCCCCTGCTCCGACAGAATTGGCGGATTGCCGGGCAAGCCTTCCAGAGTGCCACCTTCATCGAACAAGCGACTGCTGATCAGCACAACATCAGAGCCGACTGCGGGCACCTCATAGCCGGCTGTGCAGCCGATCGCTCGGAATGGATTGACCAAAATTCGGCGACCGTCCCCTTCAAACAAAAAGCTAGTGTGACCTAGCCAGCGCACAGTCACTCCGGCGCCTTGAGCACGAGCTGCCTGCCAAGTTGAGGCGACTCCCAGTCCCAGGGTGGTGATGAACCCTGCTCCTAACTGCTGAACAAACCGTCGTCGTTGCATGTCTACTCCACACTCTTTATCCACAGATTAAGCTGATGTCGCTTGATTCAGCGTCATTATCCTACCGTTTTGTGAGCTGTACGTGATTGCGATCGCCCACAGCGCTCCGGCAAATCTTTAACAATCCATGATCAAGACGCTATTTTCGACGGGCAGTTGCCATCGGCTACTGAAGATTTGACTAAGGTTTTAGAGATTCGGCGATCGCGCTTTCTTTTCAGGAAGTTTAGTTATATCGGTCCTTCCCTCGGGCGCAACCCGGTGGTTATTCAGCAATCAACTGCAGACGCCAAAACTCCGACAGTTACGCAAGTCATTCAACCGCATGGTTGATAAATCCGCTTGGCTATTATTCTCTAGCAATTTTGTAATGATTAGCACAGCGTAAACAATCACAATTCTGAATATAATCTTTTAGCCTATTTAGTCAGTTCAACTGCGATACTTGAGTAATCGTAAAGGCGAAGATTTTCCCAAATCAGGTCTATCATCATCAGATTTTTAACACTCTAATGGCAGAAATTTCAGCCTTTAGCTGATGAAATAAGGTCAGCTATGACAATACTGATTTCACAGAGAATTTGGCGTCATTTTTTTCACCTTGGATAAAAATTAAGAAGCCGTCAGCCGCTATCTTACACATCACTGCAGCAAATATACTAGTAATACAAACTGAGATGAACTCCTAAGAACTTTCATGTTTCAGCAAGATTCTCAAAAACCCACTCGCGGACAGTTGGAGCGATCGCTTTCGCAGTGCATCCAAAAGCTCTACCGTGAGCATCTTGGTCATGCTACAGGAAAAGTCACCTGTCAGTTAATGGAAGATAAGTTAACCATTGTGATTGAATCTTCACTCACCCAGCCAGAACAACTATTGTTAGAGGAATCAAGCCTCGAAAAAGTTGAAAAAATTCGAGCTGATTTAGATAATATTATACGGAAGAAGTTAATTGAATTAGTTGAAGAAACAATGCATTTGCAAGTTCTTGATGTTATGGGGGATACGACTCTAAAAACTGAAAGGACTGGTTTCATTATCGTATTATCTGATAATCCTCAGCACTTCATGATGAGAGAAAAATCTGCAAAACCGCAAAAATCTGAGAGTTGGTTGAAGGCCGATTCAGAATAGATTGGCTTAAGCCGAGGGCGAT
>JBCCJU010000056.1:0-32628 GCA_039027715.1 Cyanobacteria bacterium P01_C01_bin.120 | reverse complement strand
TATCGGTGGTGATTTAGGTGAAATTGAAGGGGTTGAAACTGGCGGTGAGAGTGAAGCAGCCGATTTGGGGGCGGATTTACGGCTAATTGAGCGTTCGACCAGTACCGATGTTATAACGTTAGACTTTGAACCCACGGAAGGAAGCGGTAGCCCACAAGTGCTGCAGGGACTCCTCGTAACAGTGGACGATCGCACCAACTCCGTGACCCTAACTGGAGATGCCGGCGTGGTGGAAACGGCCACCAGTTATCTTGCTAGGCTTGACTTAAGGCGTCGTCAAGTGGCTGTCAACGTCAGGGTAATTGACGTGAATTTGAGCGCCGTTGATGCCTTTGGCACCAGTTTCTCTTTTTCCATTGGCGACTTTGACTTTACCAATACTGGCGGCGTCGGGCTGGTTAACTTTGGGGGGTCTCTACCCTTCACGGGCGGCACCTCCGTGCCGACCAGTGCACCAATCGGACCGACAGGTTTGACTGGTGGTGGTGGATTTAGCGTTGGTGATGATTTCTTAATTCAATTATTGGCTTCTGTACAAGAAGGCAACTCCAAAATCTTGACTGATCCGACTCTAATTATTCAAGAAGGCCAAACGGCGTCAGTCGCTTTGACTCAACAAATTGTTTCCAGAGTCACTCAGGAGGTCGTGGACATTGGCGATACCGCCTTCGTCGCCGTTGAGCCAGAGCTGGTTGATGCGGGTCTGGTCCTTGGCGTTAACGTTGACCGAATTGATGACAACGGTTTCGTTTCTATGTCCGTCTCCCCCAGTCTGACGGCTCCAGTAGCCACGGTTGATGTAGGGGGTGGAGTGGGCTCTGTGACGTTACTAAATGCGCGAGAGTTGCAGTCTGGTTTAGTCAGGGTGCGAGACGGACAAACTTTAGTATTGTCCGGCATTATTCAAGAATCTGATCAGGTCAGCACTACAAAAGTGCCGATCTTAGGAGATTTGCCAATTTTGGGTGCACTCTTCCGCAGCACTTCTGAGAGCACTACTCGAAATGAGCTAATTGTGCTGCTGACGCCAGAGATTCTAAATGACACCGATCAGTCAGTGTTTGGTTACAGCTATACTCCCAGCGAAGAAGTGCAAGAGATTATTGAAAGATCCCAACAGCGCTAGCGCTGGGCCCTGAATTTCAGGTTCATTTTCCTCTGGTTCTGGTGTAATAGCCAAAATCCTTGTCTGGCAAGGATTTTGGCTATTTTTTTGGGCTTTTTTGGCAGCCTCAAACCCTTGGAATTACGTTACCTTTCGTTAAAAAACGCCGAAAACGACATTAATTAAAGCTTTCGACGATCCATATTGCCGGAGTTGCCCTTAGAATGGGGCAGTGAAATTCCGGGAGGTCAGGGGTTTCAGCGATTTGAGCAAATCTGCTCGTAGGAAGCCTCTTATGGAGAGCAACCAGTCGTTGAACTCAGGCCACCACGGTTCCCAAAGGAGACTCACAGAACATGAATAAAGGCGAATTAGTTGACAAGGTTGCAGAGAAGTCCGGCGTGACTAAAAAGCAGGCCGACTCTGTGCTGACAGCGGCGATTGAAGCCATTATGGAAACCGTGTCTAGCGGCGACAAAGTGACTTTGGTCGGATTCGGCTCGTTTGAGCGTCGTGACCGCAAAGAGCGGGAAGGTCGCAATCCTAAAACGGGTGAGACGATGGTGATTCCAGCGACGAAAGTACCGGCTTTTTCAGCGGGTAAACAGTTCAAAGAGATGGTGAGCAAGTAGGCTGCTTCGGATTCCATTGGCAGATAGTCTGTTTAATAATCGACCACATCATGGGGGGAACTTAGAGTGGGCTGCTGAGGTGGCTAACTGTTCCCCCTTTGCTTTGCTCGATTTCTCTGCCAGTGTGAGTCCGTTAGGGCCACCAGCGTCGGCGATCGCGGCCATCCACGCCAGTCTCCAACAGCTTTCTCGCTATCCCAATCCTCACTACCCGCACCTCTGTCAACAGCTTGCCCAACACCACCAAATTGATCCAGAATGGATTTTGCCAGGGAATGGGGCTGCCGAACTGTTGACCTGGGCCAGCCGCGACCTGGCAACCTGGGATTCCACCTATCTTTTGACACCTGCTTTTCGTGACTACGGGCGCTCGCTGGCCACTTCTGCGGCCAAGGTAGTGCCTCTGTCACTCCCTCTATCCGCAGCCGCAACTAATAGCGTCAACTGGCGTGCTGTGTTTACTCCCTGCCTGCAGTCGGCGGCCCGCTGTAGTTTGCTGCTCAATACGCCTCACAATCCTACGGGGCTGCTGCTGCCCCCAACGATTTTGACTTGGCTGCTGTCCCACGTTGGTTTAGTAGTGGTTGACGAGGCGTTTATGGACTTTCTGTCCCCGGACCAGCAGACCAGCCTGATTAGCCAAATCGAGCAATGGCCTAATCTGGTCATTCTGCGATCGCTCACCAAGTTCTACAGCTTGCCTGGGCTACGTTTGGGCTATGCGATCGCTCATCCAGACCGACTGCAGCGCTGGCAGCAGTGGCGGGATCCCTGGCCCGTTAACGCCTTAGCAGCAGCGGCGGCCACTGTTCTCAAAGACCAAGCCTTTCAGCAACAGACCTGGCAGTGGTTAGCAACAGCTCGTCCAGCGCTCTGGCAAGCCTTGAAAGCCATTCCCGGCCTATATCCCTTTCCCGGACAAGCCAATTATTTACTGGTGCGCTGCGATCGCTCCACCTCGGCGCTGCAGCGTAAACTCCTCCAGCATGATCGGATTCTGATTCGCGACTGCCTCAGCTTTCCCGAATTGGGCGATCGCTATTTTCGTATTGCGGTTCGTCGTCCAGAGGAAAATCAGCGGCTAATCACAGCTCTCCAGCGCGTCATGGCATGAGCGGCGCGCAAGGTGCCGTATGCAGAAGTGAAGTCAAACGAAAGATAAAAGTATTGCTGCATGGAGATTATGGCAGCTAGAGATAAGCGCACCCAACTGCGACTTGCGATGGTTCTTGGCTCTGGATTCTCTATTAAGTTACGGGCAAAATCTCACCCCATCACTCCATCACTCCATCACCCCCTACCCTACTCCCCTGGCAGGACCCTAATTGTGCCAGAGAGCTGGAGTTTTTTATGAACAATCAGGCATTTCGTTAGGGTGACTTGAGAACCCAAATCAATCTCAAAGCCGTGGAGTTCCGGTAGCGGAGTGGCGCTGGTTGCCTGGTCAGAAGCGGTTTCTGATAGCCAGCGCGGATGATCAAGACGCAGACAATGTCCGTTGTGAATCGAAAGCTGAGTGCTGATAGCGATTGCGGCGAGAGCCTGAGATTCTATCGGCTGTAGCCGTAGGCAAATTTGATCAGCAATTAGCTCGGCGCTGGGGCAATATTGCGCCAGTAAATTGCGCTCGGGCAAGTTATTCAGCATGTGTTTGATCGGCGCGGCTGCGGGTTGAGAGTTAGCCATCAGCCGAAAAAAGTCGTAGAGCCCCTCTCCCAACAGTGGTGACTGTAACGAAGCGTTGAAATCAGCCTCAGTCAGCTCTACATCGCCACTAATTGGAAATGGAGCCAGTAACCGCAATGGTTGACGACGGAGAATTTGTTTCAGGTTAATGCGAATGGTGTGAGCTGTAGCCGCAGCGTGGCTCAAATGAATGCCTTGATAAATCGCTTTCTGGGCGGAGAGCGAAACTTCAGGAATGTGACCAGATAGCAGCTCGCGATCGCGCCCCTTGATTTGAAACTGCAGATTATTCACCTGCTCTAGCTGAGTTGATAGCCAAAATCGAATTGCTGGTGGCAACACTCGGCTAATAATGCCATTGCCATTCGACGGGGAAGACGAAGATGCCACAACCGCTGCGACTCCTGTACGTGATGCGAGCTATTTCCGTTATTCAATCATGTTGCCAGGGGTAATCGCCTCACGCCAATTAAAATTTCGCTGAGAGAAAATCATGGAGATCGTTATGTCACTAAATCTCGACAAAATAAAGGGTGAGAGATCATTATGTCATGAAAGCCTAACTTAATGATCCCTAAAACCATCGTGTTTTCGTGAAAAGCTTTGCCAGAAAAGATTTTGGAGGTTGATCCCAAAGATGAAGATCTGTCATAGTATGGCCAAATCGTGATCCCGCGATCGCTGATTTGATCCCCGCTGAATGTTGACGGCAATGTTGGCGGCTGCCCCACACGTTTAGGAGTGAATCTTATGTCTCAACCGACTCCATCTCTCGACGAAATGACCCTTAGGCAGCTCCGTAGAGTAGCGAGTGAGTACGAAGTGTCTCGCTACAGTCGGATGCGGAAGACCGAGCTGATTGACGCGATTATGGCTGCTCAAACTCGACGGACATCTTCAGTGCCGACACCAGCGGCAGAAATCGAAGGTCAAACCGAAGTAGAAGCTTCCAAGTTCGTTCCTTCAACAGAACCGATTCCCGCTGAAATGTTGGCTTCAGTTGATGAAGGGCTGCCCGATTTGCCCAGCGGCTACGGTGAGAGCCGCATTGTGTTGATGCCCCGTGATCCTCAGTGGGCTTACGCTTACTGGGATATCCCCAACGAGCACCGGGAAGAGCTGCGCCGCCAGGGGGGTGCTCGCCTAGCGCTGCGCTTTTATGATGTCACTGACATTGATATGGGCTATCAAGCGCCCCACAGCCTGCAACAGTATGAATGTGATGAAATGGCGCGGGAGTGGTATCTGCCGATCCCCGTCAGCGATCGCGATTATGCGATCGAAATTGGTTATCTTTGCAACGATGGCCGCTGGTTGCTGCTTGCCCGCTCCACGCCAGTGCATATTCCGCCGGTTTATCCCTCTGACTGGATTGAGGATCATTTTGCCACCGTAGGCTGGGATCAAGATCTGCGGGGTGGTCAAATTGCTACGCTGACCCATCCTAACAAGCGTGTGGAAGCCGCCGCTGGCAACAAAATTTATGACGAAATTTTTGGCATGGCCGAGTCCGCCGAAGCTCAACGGGTTGCTGGTTCCCTGTTTGGTTCCATGCAGCATGTAGCCGGTTCGCTGATGGGTTCGTTTGCGGTGCCAGTCAGCTCCTATGTTTTCCCTTCGGGCATGGGTATTTGGGGCGGCGAAGTTCCGACTACGGCTCTGCCAACAACTTCTGGGATGGGAGTCGGCCTCAATATGTCGGGATTAAACGTTTCTGGCTTAACCATGTCCGGCGTTGGTTTCTCGGCCTCGGCCCCCCCCATTCGCCCGCGTCAGTTCTGGTTAGTGGCAGACGCTGAGCTAATTGTTTACGGCGCTACCGAGCCGGATGCGACAGTCACCATTGGCGGCAAGCCTGTCAAGCTCAATCCCGATGGCACTTTCCGCTTCCAAATGTCCTTCCAAGATGGCTTAATTGACTATCCCATTTTTGCGGTAGCGGCAGATGGCGAGCAAAACCGGGCAGTTCATATGAAGTTCAACCGGGAGACACCCTACCGTCGCACCAACACCAAAGAAGATGCCGTGCAGGAGTGGCTAAGTTAAGTCCAAACAAGTCAGATTTAGACAACTGAGCAGGAGCGTTGCTATGGCGACGCTCTTTTTTTTGGCCTCGCTGATTTTGTTAATGAACCATGTTGGTTCTCTTTTCCAAAGCTATGGAAACTGAAGCGGCAGCCATTGGTATGACAACAATTTCGCATCCACAATCGAAAGTCTAAAATCGAGAGCCGGTTTCAGACCGCAGGCAGCGGGAGGTCGCTGAGCAGAAATTAGCCCGAAAACTAACACGGACATGGATGCCAACGACGGAACAAGTCCAATCAGAACGCGAAGAGTAGGTTTCAACTTCCCACGCCCCATTTTAATTTGGCAACAAAAACTCCCGAAAATATTGGCGGTATAGTTCACAAGTTGGTAGCGCCTGATTCTTGTCCAGGCGAATGAGTCCCAAGCTTTCTAGACGATAGGCTGTAATTGGCTCTAGCGTAATCGGCTCTGGCGCATCAATCACTGTTCTAAAGGCGGTTTGCAACTCTGGGTAAGGATAAATGGCGGCCAACAGTTCCCGCAGATGATCGCTATATATCCCTGACTGGGTAGGTGCTTCATCGATCAGCTGTGCCAAGGAAAGCTCATAGCGGGCCATCGCATACAGCGCCAAACGGACTAAGCCAGGACGGCAACTCACTACCTGCAGCAGCGAAAACAGTTTTTCCATCCCCACATCCCCCTCTACCCAAGTTAAACCGTGGCGGCGTGCTAGTTCCTGTACCTGCTCTAGGGAAAAACTAGGCAATTTCAGCGATAGTCCGACATTAAAGGGCGATTGATGAAGCTGCAGCGGCACATATACGTCAGTGGCATGGGCCAGCACCCACCGCAACCGTTGCCAAGAAGCATATTCTCTGGCGTCTTCATACCAGGTCCGCAGCAGCGGCAAAAATTCGGCAGAAATCTCAGGATATTGAAAAAGCTCGTTCATTTCGTCCAGAGCGATAACGATATCGCCGTCTATTTGCTTCAGCAAATAGTCTTCTAAATAGGCGGTGCAACTGACCTTGCTGCCGATTTCAGGATGCCAATGCTCGTCCAGATTTGGGTCAAGTCCCAATTGATGGCTCAAATTGGCGCAAAACCAGCGTAGAAAGCTATCAATATTCCGATAAATTGCACGATCGGCGCGGTTGAAACGCAGCGTCACTGTTCGTAATTGATAGCGCTGCGCATGGGCAACGACTCGACGCTGCAAAGAGGTTTTACCCATTTGCCGAGGCGCCTTGATGCGAATGAGGCTGCCAGGTTTCAGCACATCGGCAAAGGCTAAGTCCTCAATCGGCGGACGTTTGATGTAAAGAGCCGAGTTGAGGGGTACTGGGCCATTGGGAAACTCCAAGGGCTCCGGCAGAATGATTTTTGGCGTCTCCAATTGGGTGTGAGTGGCGACTCGACTGCGAGCATATCGCCCCAAGACTCCCTTAATGTTGCTTTTGGAAATTTTTTGGCCAAGCGCTTCCGACAACATTTGCCAAAGCCGAAACCCAACATCGCGAATATAGTTGTGCTCATAGTTGCAGGCTTCAGCAATTTCAGCGTAAGTTTTGCCCTCCCAGACTTGACTAAAAACGGTTTCTTGCAAGTTACTCAGAGGATGCTGCGGGAGCAGTTCATCCAGTAGGGCTAGGGCTTCTTCAGCTTTCATCGTTAACCAAAAAGTAAGCAGGACAACTTTTGCCAAAGCCTTGAGGCTTCAGTATTGCAGAGATTTACAGGACCCTGACAAAGTGCTGATTTTTTACAACATCTGAAGGGTGAAATCTGACTTCAGTGAACGCTATTTTTCTGAAGAGGAGATGAATTCAGGCAGACAGATTGCGATCGCTTTAGCGAATTTTTCCTGTGTAAAACTAATCTAGTCTCTCTTTTTTTTCTCATCCGGCTCTCACTGTTCCACTTCATTGTGGGAGTATGCCGTGGCGTCAAGTTTTCGTAATCCTTCAGGGCAACCGACAGCATACTCGCCCCTAGAGAACAGCAAAAAGCACACTTAGAAATTCTAAGTGTGCTGCCAGATTGAGCTCTTGCCTATTCATTGACCCGCCAGCTAAGGCTTTGTTCCTCAATTTTGGTTAGAGCTTTGTTCCCAATTATTGAGAACTTATTAGCCGCTGACGGCTTTCTCTACCCCTGGGTTAATATAGGCGCATCTGCCTACCTGATGATTGTCAGACGACATTTACTGCTAGTGGACTTTTTGCCAACAACGTCTGAAACTTCTAATCAGTCTTCTCGAACTACTGAAAGTTCGGGGCGAGGTGCGATTTTTTTGACGGCAGTTTTTTTGTTGGCTGCAGCCTGGTTAATTTCCACTAAGAATCCACTGATTTTTGGCCGATCGCTGCGACTACTGCCGGCCAACCCTGAAATTGAGTCTATTCCCCTAGCAATGACTGGGGGTGATCCATACGTACGCGCTCTAATGCGGACAATTTCGGTCGCTGAGTCTCACACGACTGAGCCTTATCACACCCTTTATGGTGGGCAGCGCATTAATGATTTAACCCAACATCCCGACCGCTGCATCAGAATTGTCGCTGGCCCCAATGTTGGGGACTGCACCACGGCAGCAGGACGCTATCAGTTTTTGACTACCACCTGGTTCGAAAAATCCAGACACTATCATCCAGAACCGCCGCGCTGGTATTCTTGGTGGTCAGATTACAGTTTTGAGCCGATTTATCAGGACGAGGTTCTATACAGCTGGCTGACGGACTTTTATGCTTGGAACGCCGATATTCCTTATTTGCTAGAGCAAGATCGTTTAGACGAAGTGCTTTATTTGCTTTCTGGCACCTGGACCAGCCTGGGATATGGCATTGAAGACAATGCCGTGACGCCATACCTGCATGAAGTTTACTATCAGATGCTAGAAAAAGAACTGCAGTCAGCACCACAGGAAAGTCAATAGAAACGGTTTTGCTGGCCGGCGATGATTTATTAGTGAAGGCCGACTCAAAACGCTAGTAACTTCGCAGCCCCCAATCGCTGTAAATGTATCAGCCATCGCTTAGCTAGCTTGAGAATGGCGGGGATTAGTGACCACCAGATTAAATTCCCAACCGGGAAGGGCATTAACCTTCTCAGTGAGTCGTCGTAAATCCGCTGGCCCATTCAGGGTCAAGCTATCGCGCGATCGCACATCCGCAACGATGGTATTTTCATTACCGGTGGCAATTAGGCCCACAGCGCAGCCTTGAAGCGATTCTGGCAAAACTTCATCAGTTGGATAGACCAGCACATCATAGCCCGCGCGGTCATATTCTCGGGCCAAGCGCAATAAACGCCGATGTTCCATGGGTGATTTTAGAGACTGACTCTTCATAGCAAAAATATTGCTTCAGATAACGCTTTCAGGATTTCTTAGGAAATCTACCTTAACATGCAAGAACTCTTCACCTTTACAAAATCCTTCAGCGAGAGCAACAGACATTCCTTTGACTCGGAAAGAACCATTCAAATTACGGCGACGGTGATCTAGTTCAGCAATTTGATAATCGTCACGATAAATGACCCCATTGAGCGCATCTAATATGGGTTTGATGACTCTCTCGCTGTCTAAATCTTCGCCCATGTTTCCTGGGACGGCATCGTAAAAATGGGTGATCTTTACAGAAAGTTTATTAGTCAAAGGAGCGCGATCGCCCCAGCAAAACTGCGCAGTTGCGCTTACATGCTCCCGCCAAATCCTTAATGCCTGGCGATCTTTAGCGCGGTGGGGCACGGGTTTGCCAATAATTACAAAGTCAAAAGGTAGCACAGGTTCAATCCCTGACGGTCATCTCATAAAGATGCAGGAGCTTGCGTTCCCTGATCCGAGTCGTTTGGCTACTGGCACTTATGCACAAGTACAATTTATTGTCAAGCTCTTTTTTATGATAAGTGAGACAACCCCAATTGTGGGGCTACCAGCGCCGCCATCAGGTTTTTAGAACTAAATCAGGCTGGAACTTTACTTCTGGCTTGGGTTAGGACTTCAACGCCGGAGTCGGTGACCACCACAGTGTGTTCGAACTGGGCAGATAGTTTGCGATCGGCAGTAAGGGCCGTCCAACCGTCAGCAAGGACTTCTACTTCATAGGTGCCAATGTTAATCATTGGTTCCACCGTAAATACCATACCCTTTCGCAGTTTTTTGCCTTTCCCCGCAATGCCGTAATGGGGAATCTGAGGCGCCGTATGGAAAACGCGATGGACGCCATGGCCAACAAAATCACGCACTACTGAAAAGCCTTCAGCTTCGGCATAGGTTTGAATGGCTGCACCAATATCGCCAATGCGGGCTCCCGGTTTGATCGCCCGAATACCGCGCCACATGGACTCTTTAGTAACTTCTACTAGCTTTTTGGCCAAGGGAGAGGGGGTGCCGACACAAAACATGCGCGAAGTGTCGCCATGAAAGCCCTCCAAAATAGGAGTGACATCAATATTGATAATGTCGCCGTCGCGCAGAATTTGCTCAGCACTGGGAATGCCGTGACAAACTACTTCATTGACGCTTGTACAAATTGACTTGGGAAAAGGATCAACCGTACCTGGATAGCCCAGGGGCGCACTCTTAGCATTGTGTTTCCGAGTCCAGGCTTCGGCAGCATCGTTGAGCTCCAGAGTGCTGACCCCTGGTTTAACAAGAGTCTCTAAATAGTCCAGCAATTGAGCTGCCAGCCGTCCAGCCTGCCGCATTTTTTCAATTTCCCGACGCGATAGCAGCGTAATGACCTCTTGCTGTTCCACTGTGTTTAGTTGATATGTGACTAACGATATTATTCGCTACTTTCTACTGTAGCGCCGCTAAGTCGACTTAGGCAGCCCAATTCTCTTGACAGTTTCAAGGAATTCGCTACCCTACACTTACTCTCTTGCCGATGTCTGGGGCCGATCGCAGCGTATGTCTCTCTGGCTATTATGTTGTTTGCTATTGTTTATTGGTGCTCAAGGCTACGGCTGGATCAGCCATCAGACCTGGTTTTTCATGCCAGAGCTGTCACTACCGTGGCTTATCTTAGGCGGCGTTGGTTTAGCGATCGCATCCAATCGTCAAGCTTTTGTTTCAACGACTAAAGTCAAGGCGCACCAATCGCCAAAGCCAAATCCGGCCACAGACCCTGTCATAACGCCTGCCGCAGCCAGTTCGCCGAGAGCTGCCACTAAGTCAGCGTCAATCTCCTTTAAGATCGCCGCTGATAAGTCGGCTTCAAAGGCATCTTTTGAGGACCTTAACTCGCATTGATATTTCAGTAACTAAAGCATTTAATGTCGGCGATGCGCAAAGGTCAAACGATTGGTGAGGGCAGATTTATCACGTCCGCTCGATGAGGCTATTGAGCCCCGCTAAAAATTGCGGCGGCCTGTTCACTTGGCATGTAGCAGGTAGGGATTGAAACGCGGCCTCTGAAAAAATAGGCATAGCGCGGGGAATCATATATGACAGCCGCCGCACGATACAGGATTTCGGATAAATCAGCTAAGGATAGTTGCTTTTTGGGTCGCCAACCGACTCAATGAGCTTACGTTACTCAATACAACGGACGCTGACATGTCGCGAGATCGCTTGTCTACCTCATTTTCCCCATCGCAATCGGCTACAGAGCGACTGCAAACCTTAATGGCCGCTGCGGACATTTCCAACTTCCGAGCTTTGGCACAACGAGCCCAGGTGACAAGTTGGGCCGTGCAGCAGCTACGCCGCGATCGCATCACGACTATGCGGGTTGAAGTGTTGCAGCGGCTAGCGGCGGCGCTGGGAATTTCTTTGACGGAGCTGCTGCAGACATTTGGGGCAATCGCGACAGTTCCAGCCGCAACTGAGAGGGCAGTTTTACCAACATCCCAAGCAGTATCCCAAGTGGCAACGCTGCAGGCGGAGTATCAGCGCTTACAAACTCAGCTAGAGCAGCAGGCTGAGACGCTAGTCCGCCAATTTCAGCGGGAGGCCCTGGCGGTTTTGGAATCTTGGTTGATGCAGTGGCCGACAGCCGCTCATGCGGTCGAAAAAAATCCCGACTTGCCCGCCAGCCGTCTCTTGCCGCTGGTGCAGCCTATGCAAGCACTGCTTGACTCGTGGGGCGTAGAAGCGATCGCCCCAGTCGGTGCCATTATCCCTTTTGATCCTCAGGCACATCAGTCAATGAGCGGCCACATTGAACCCGGGGCGGCGGTCAAAATTCGTTACGCCGGGTTTCGCTGGCAGGGACAGTTACTGCATCGGGCGAAGGTCAGTCCTGCCGATGTTTTACCATGAGGGCTCGGAGGACTGGCAGAGTCGGGGGAAATCTTGGGGTCATCAAGGGCCATGTCAGACAAGGAATCACCGTTTGTTTCCGTCATCATTCCTGTATACAACCAAGCTGAGCCACTACAGCGGTGCTTAGCAGCACTCGAGCAGCAGACTTATCCGCGATCGCAGTTTGAAATCATCGTGGTTGATAATGTTTCGGATGATTTTGAAGCGATTGCGGCTGCCACCTCTTCTTACAGCAATGTCAAGCTTACGCAAGAAACCATGCCTGGTTCTTACGCTGCCCGCAATCAGGGAATCACCCTGGCCAGCGGCGAAGTTTTGGCTTTTACCGATGCCGACTGTGTTCCGGCGACAAACTGGCTAGGCGAAGGCGTTTATCAACTTACCCAGCAGCCCAATTGCGGTCAAGTCGTTGGCGCTGTCGAGGTATTTTTTGTGAACCCCTCACAACCAACTCCCATCGAACTCTTTGAACGAGTAACCGCTTTTCCGCAAGCGCAGCTGCTAGCGCAGTTGCACGGCGGCGCCACAGCCAATATTTTCACCTGGCGCACTGTAATTGATACGGTCGGCCTATTTGACCCGCAGCTCAAATCCAACGGTGATTTGGAATGGGGCCAGCGGGTACACGCCAAGGGCTATCAGCAGATTTACGCCGACTCGGTACGGGTGAGGCATCCAGCCCGCACCTCCTGGCCAGAGCTAGCGATGCGTACCCGACGGTTAGTGGGGGGACAATATGAACGACAGCTTAAAACCGCTAGCTCTCCCTGGCAGCGGCATCAAGTGTTTGTCCAAAACTTTCTGTTTCATCTCATGCCGCCAGTATTTTTTTTCGTCAGTGCTCTACGCGATCGCCGCTTGAAAGGTCTCAATCAAAAACTTACGGTGGTCAGAGTCATGATTTTTGTTCGTGCTGTTGGCGCCTGGGAAATGCTGCGGTTGAAGTCTGGCGCCGCTGCCCGTCGTACTTAGCCGGCAAGCACAATCAACCTTGCCGCGGGATGATGGGCAGGGCCAAAATTTTTCGTGAAAACCGTAATCTACAATTTTTAGCTTGAACACTCGTTCAGGCTCAATTTCGATTATGGAAAGCGCTTCGGTCTGGCCTTGGCCCTTCACTACAGTTTCAGCAAAGAAATTGACGCTGAATGATGTTGTCATCGGTTCCTGTTCATGAAGAAATATGTCATGGTTAAGACACGCTGAATCCTTTTCGACTGATGATTAAATTTTGCTGGATCGCTTTAACCACCTGGATTGTGGGCCTGATGCTGAGCTTTACGGCCCCCGCGATCGCGGCTGAAGCGATGGTTAATTCAGAAACCAAGACAAATATGGCTGCATCCAATGCAACGGCAATCTTTGCCGGTGGCTGCTTTTGGTGTATGGAACAGCCCTTTGATGACTTGGTTGGCGTGCTCGACACGACTTCAGGCTATACGGGCGGCACAGTCGAAAATCCTAGCTATACCCAAGTTTCTAACGGAAATACTGGGCATCTTGAGGCCGTAAAAGTTACGTACAATCCGGCTGAAGTCAGTTATGACAAACTGCTGGAGGTGTTTTGGCACAATGTCGATCCAGTGGATAATCGCGGCCAATTTTGCGACAAGGGCAGTCAGTATCGATCAGCCATTTTTTATCAAAACGAACAGCAGGAAGCCAATGCCAAGGATTCTAAAGTCGCGTTGACCGGTTCTGGCAAACTCAATCAAGCGATCGCCACTACAATCCGTCCTGCCTCAGCTTTTTATCCAGCCGAAGATTATCATCAGGACTACTATCAAACCCACCCGGTGCGCTATAAGCTCTATCGCTTTGCCTGCGGTCGTGACCAGCGTTTAGAAGAAATTTGGGGCGCAGCGGCAGCTCATTAGGCGTGCAGTCGTCACACTGCGGAGTCGAGCTGTAGCCGAAAAGGTTGATTAATCATCAAACCTTTGCCCAGGTGGCCAACTGGTGAGTGGCCGGTATCCGCTGATTCTGACTGCTAAAGCTCAAATTTGACATAATGCAATCGCTGAGTTGTGAAGCCGATGTCGCCGACTGAGATTTTGCGATCGCTCTTTGATGCCGCTGTTGCTGCGGCGCAGCCTGAGCATCGCATTCCCGAATTTTTGCCCGCACCACCGCCGGGCAAAACCGTCGTAGTGGGTGCGGGAAAGTCAGCGGCGGCGATGGCCCGGGCCGTGGAACAGGCTTGGGCAGAGCCGCTGGAGGGAATCGTCGTTACTCGCTATGGTCACGGCGATAAGACCACCAATATTGAAGTCCTGGAGGCCGCCCATCCGGTGCCTGACGCCAACGGCATGGCCGCGGCCGAGCGCATTCTGGAAACGGTGACGCCGCTAGGCGCCGACGATCTGGTGATTTGTCTAATTTCTGGTGGGGGATCGGCTTTATTGACGTTGCCGCCGGTGGGCATCGGGTTGGACACTCTGGCAGAGTTAAATCAGCAACTGCTGCGGTCCGGTGCCGACATCGGCGAAATGAACGCCCTGCGCAAAAACCTGTCGCGCTCCAGTGGCGGACGATTGGCCGCAGCAGCCTATCCGGCCCGGGTCGTGTCGCTGTTGATTTCTGATGTGCCGGGAGACAACCTGCGAGCGATCGCTTCTGGTCCAACCGTGGGCGATACGGTCACTGCTCAAGCCGCCTTGCACATTATTCAAAAATATAATTTGTCGGTACCGCCAGCGGTGGTGGCCTACCTGAACGACAATCTCTATCCCGTGGTGCTGCCCGACGATGAACGTCTGAGTACCACAACCAACCACCTGATTGCCGCGCCGCAGCAATCCCTTGAAGCGGCGGCCCAAGTTGCCCAGGAGATGGGCTATACGCCGCTGATTCTGGGCAGTGCGATGGAAGGAGAGGCCCGACAAGTAGGCGTTGTTCACGCGGGGATGGCGCAGCAAGTCGTTCAGTACGGACAGCCGCTGGCACCGCCCTGCGTCCTGCTCTCTGGCGGCGAAACAACGGTGACATTGACTGGCAAAGCGGGCAGAGGCGGACGCAATAGTGAATTTTTACTGTCCTTGGCAGTGGCGCTGAAGGGGCAGGAAAAGGTATGGGCGATCGCGGGTGACACCGACGGCATTGACGGCAGCGAGGACAATGCGGGTGCCATCATCGGGCCAGCCATTTTGCAGCAGGGGCGCGATCGCGGCCTTAAAGCTAGTGACTTTCTCGCAGCCCACGACAGCTACTCCTACTTTCAGGCGGTAGACGCCTTAGTGAAAACCGGCCCCACCTTGACCAATGTGAATGATTTTCGCGCCCTTTTGATCGATGCTTAAAATGGCCGTTATGGCTCGCAGTGACAGATTAGCGCGCAGCCCTTGGTTCAGGCATGGATTTCTCAATCACACATCGCCCATCGCCCATCCGACAGGTAGCCCCGCCAGAACAAAGGCGCGTAGACCCGTGGCTAGGATTGGTGATTGGCAATACTCGACTGCACTGGGCACTTTTTCAAGGAGACGCGCTGCAAGGCGTTTGGCACACGCTGCCTGTAACTCCAGAGCAAGCCCACAGGCTGGTGCAGCAGCAATTTACCGCGCCCGCCTGGAGATCGCTCAGCATTGCCCAATCCATTGCCCTGGAGTTGCCTAAATCTTTATCCAGAGCTATGGATGCGATCGCATCCCTGTCGTCTCCCTTGCCACTCTACTGTGCCTCCGTAGTGCCCGCTCAAACAGCGTTGTGGCAAGCCTATCCGGGGCTGCAAGTCGTGACGCTAGCCGATGTGCCGCTAGCGGACTGCTACCCCAGCTTGGGGATTGATCGAGCGCTGAATTTGCTCGGGGCTGGCGATCGCCTAGGATGGCCGGTGATCGTGGTCGACGCCGGCACAGCGCTCACCTTCACCGCTGGAGTTGAGGGGCGATTTGTGGGTGGAGCTATTTTGCCCGGTCTAGCAACTCAGTTTGCAGCCCTGACGACGGAAACCGCAGCGCTGCCTCAAGTGGAAGACGATGGCCAGCTGCCTGCGCGATGGGCCAGCACCACTGCAGCAGCAATTCGCAGCGGGGTGATTTATGGCACCCTGGCAACAATCCAGACTTTCGTGGCGGATTGGCAACGGCAGCATCCCAACAGTAAAGCCGTACTCACTGGGGGAAACGGCGCCCAGCTTTACCAGTGGTGGCGTCAGGTGGAGGGCACTGCACCGGCAGTGGTCGAGCCTAACCTGACCTTTTGGGGACTCCGGCAGCTCCGCCGTAGCCATTGATTACCGATAGACTACAAATTGCTAATCATCGAACGATAGGCATCCGGATTATTGCCAGCAACCGCTGTTTCCACACGAGAGTTGGCATACATATCTTGCAATCGACCTACTCGGTTACTCGGGTCGGGATGGGTGCTAAAAAATTCTGGTGTGCGCCCCCCCTCAAGTTTTTGCATAAATGCAATAAAGCCACGCTGGTCATACCCGGCTCGACCCATATTGACGAAACCATGATCATCGGCCTCGTATTCAGCCGTGCGGCTGTTCGGTAAAAACAGCGCCAACTGTACACCAATGTTGACCAAATCGTCCTGCGATACGCCCAAGGCGCCGACAATGCCATTGGCTAGCGTGATTTCCCGCATCCGATTCACCGAATGCCGCCCCACAATGTGGCCGATTTCATGGGCCATAACACCCGCCAATTCCGCCTCGGTGGAAGCTGCCCGAAGCAGGCCAGTATTGATGTAAACAAACCCACCCGATGTGGCAAAAGCATTAATACTGTCGTCATCCACCACTTGAAAAGTGTAGGGAATCTGGTTGCGATCGCTGACTGCGGCCAGCCGTTGGCCAACGGCGCTGACATAATTTACCAATTGCGGATCGCGATTATAGATGCGTACGCCCTGTCGTTTGAGGGCTTGATCAGTCTGCCGGCCAAGGTCAACTTCTTGGCTATCGTTCAAGTTCGACAGTTGAATGTATTGAATCCCGTTAAAAATCAACTCAAACAGGTTTAAGTCTGCCTTTGAAGGCTGGGGCGTCGCCACGACCAACCCAGAGGCCACGACCAACGCGATCGCGCCATACATCCAGCGTTTTCCCAGCTGTCGTAACCCTTGCATTAACTGATTCATAAGGTTTTGCTCCTGCCCCTTGCGCAATACTCTACGTGCACTGTTTCAGAGTGCCTATTTCGACTTCCTAACGCTCAATGACGTTAAAATTTGCGTCTAAGTTGCCGATGGGGTGATTAGATAAAGCTTTGGTGATATCTTAGCCTAGCAACAGCTAGCGACGTTTGGCTGACAGTTGGCGGCCTCAAGCATGGCTCAGGTCTTTGACCATGCAAATTATCGGCCGTGGATAAACATTTGAACCGGAGTAATGGTTCCCTTTACGACTGCACTGCCTTTTTAATTACTGCTCTGACAAAAAGGCTAGAAACCTATGTGCTGTCTCAGAGCGTTGGAGAGCATCTCAAAGCGGCTGTGGTCAAAGTAAGAGACTTTTGTATGAACTGCTGATTTGATTTATAGAGGAAACAAGCATGGCAATTTTGGACGCGAAAGGACGGCTATTTGGCAAGATCAGCCTGCTGGACATTGGCGCAGCGATTGTCATCCTCATGGTATTAGTGGGAATTTTTATTTTTCCTGGCACGGGTGGGTCAGTTGCTCAGGTGGGCGGCAACACGAAACCCGTGGAGGTGGATGTGATGGTGCGGGGCTTAACCGTGTCAGATCCTGAAGGACTTTTTCAAACGCTCAAAGAAGCTGAAACTACCAACGTCATCATCCGCAACCAGCCTCATGGAGAAGTTGGCATTAAAGAGGTAATTAAGCTGCCGCGCAGTCAAGCCGTGCCTCAGCCCGACGGCACCGTCAAATCGTTTCCCGATCCTCGTCCCGAGCTGGATTACACCATCGATTTGCTGATCACTCTCACCGATGACGCGCTAATTACAGATAATGGCCCTATTGTTGGCAATAGCCCGGTAAAAATTGGCACCCAAATTCAGATCGAAGGTGACCTGTACAACTTCTACACGAGCACGGTTGGAGTACGCATTTTAGACGGCGAAGGTTAGGCTATAGCCATTGACTTTCGATGTCGAGCGGCTATGGCTTCAGATTTCCCCTCAGCACGGCGATCGCTTCGTACCCAGCGGTGGATTACGCTCTTTCTGCTGTCAATGATTCTGCCACCGCTGCTAATGAGTCTCTCGTGGATTTTACCCGGAGCCATCAGCGTGGTGCAGACTGGGACTTGTCCTCCAGCTCCGCCGGATATTCCCGCTCATCCTTGCACCATCGGGCAATATTTGACTCGCATGACGGTTGGCCTCTGGGCGCTGATGGGCCACCTTGTCACCTGGATGTCTTGGGTCGTAGTGAATTTTATCCTTTGGGGCATGGGGCTGTTTGGCGTAGCCCTATATCGGAACTGGCGCTCTCATTGATGAATGATGAACAAGGCGCCAGCGTGATTTTTTATCTTCTAGAATTTAGGCAAGTAGGACTCAGGCAGACGCCTGCCTATATCTCTCAGATCTGCGGACTGCCCTGAATTCTGGGACCACGAAGCCAGCATCGAATTCAACTGCGTCAGGCTTGTCTTTTTGAAGAGAGAGAGAAAGCCATTTTTTCTTGAAATACCCGATTCTTTCTCATTATTTCTTGGATCATACGCCAAGCACTGAGACGCAACTAAGGGTCTTTATCTAATTGTCTAAAGCTACCGTTATGCTGGCAAAATTCGGCGCCACCAAACGCGACGACGAGTATCGACAAGGGAGCCACAGCGACCGCATTTCTTAATCCCGCGGACTCGGATGCGTTTTAATTTGGTTTCGCCACAGTTATGACAGTGAACGGGTTGGGTCATGATATACCCCTTAAGCTTCGGATAAGCCTGACTTCAAATACAGTTCTATCCTGAGGACTTTCCAACTTAATCGCCCCCAAGACACTACTCAAGCTGTCATATTTCGGGGAGCAAATTTCAGGCAGAATTACGGATGCGATCGCTCCAAACTATCCTCTAAAAATCAACAAGCCTTTTCGGCAAACTTCGCCAGCACATTCTCATTCATCACCAACCATCGGTGACTTTAGTCGGCAAAAGTTGACGATGAATTACCTAAAAATTAGGCTGTAACGAGCTCGATAAACGCCTATTCTTTGCAGTCAAATAAATCAAACGGAAACGGGCCGTAGGTGCCATTGAGTAAATCAAATTCCGGCTCTGAGGCGTGAAACGACACCAAAACCCCGCGACTGTTGCCGCTGTAGCAGTCGAGATACCAGGCCCCCTCCAGAGTATTGAACTTCAAAAAAACCGGGCCGCTAAGGTCGTTTAGGGTCAACTGAATCGGCTGGCTCAGTGCCGCCACATAGGATTCCATGGCCGCTTGAGCGATCGCCCTCGTTTCGGCACAAATGCCCAGCGTCTGATAATCAGAAGCTTCATTAAAAGCCTGAAGAGCCGCGCGAATTTCCGCTTGCTCTGGTTCCGTCAGTACTGGCGGTATTTCCAACAGGCTAAATCGCCCCAATCGCTTGCGTAAGTACCGATAATCAATTGGATTTGCATCCGCTGCACTCATGGCTTATCCACCGTTAAAGCAGAAAGATCTCTGGGCTTACTGATGTAAGTGCTCCCCATCTACCTTACCGAGCCAAGTGCAGCGATGACGACCTATCAAGTGCGCGTGACCGACATGCCTTCTAGCGAGCGTCCTCGGGAGCGACTCTTAACGCAGGGGGCCAAAACTCTGGCAACAGCTGAGCTAGTGGCAATTCTGCTGGGCACTGGCCAAGGCCCGGGCAAGCTGTCGGCGGTAGGATTGGGGCAATATATTTTGCAATGTTTGGGCGCGAATCAGCGAGACGCCATGAGCATGATGCGTGATGTTTCGGCGCAGGAACTGATGGCCATTCCTGGCGTCGGCCCCGCCAAAGCCACCAGTATTTTGGCGGCGATTGAACTGGGCAAGCGAGTCTTGCAGTCGCGCCCCCCAGAGCAAACGGTCGTGGATGATCCCAGCATAGCGGCGGCGGCCCTCAGTCACGAGCTGATGTGGCAGTCTCAAGAACGCTTCGCGGTGCTGTTCCTGGATATCAAGCACCGCATCTTGGGCATGAAGGTGATCACCATTGGGACAGCAACGGAAACCCTAGCTCATCCCCGCGAGATATTTCGGGAAATTATTCGGCAGGGGGCCACCCGAGCGATCGTGGCGCACAATCATCCCACTGGCAGTCTGGAGCCTTCAGCAGAAGATATTCACCTGACCCGTCAACTGCTAGAGGGGGCCACTATTCTTGGCGTGCCGATTCTGGACCATCTGATTCTTGGCAATGGCGATTTCAGCAGTCTGCGGCAAACAACTGAATTATGGAGTGACTAGCTCGCAGGTGCCAAATTTGCTCGGCCCTGCGGCTAACGCCGCTGTCGCGATCGCATAGCTCCGACCGGATCAAGCCACATCAAGATCACGTCCTCAAGCTGTCGCAGGTCTCGCGTAAACTCTTGCTTGACGAACTGCCCGATGGCATCCAACGCGCTGAACTGTCGCCCCGGCTGCCAGGGAATATCTTGCGCCATGGGCGTGGTGTGTGTGCCCGGCAAAATTTGTACGCTGGTCAGCTGCGGAAAATGACGCACCAGCACTTCATGCAGCGGCCTGGTCTGGTCGATGTCGTCCTTGCGAAACTTGACTAGCAGATTACGCTCGACGGGATAGTAGCGATCAATAAGGGCAAAGGTTTCTTCTGGTGAAGGCACAAATTCCATCTGATTCATCGCGGCCAAGGAGGGTGACCAGTCCGTTAGCTGTTCTAAGAACGGCACTGACCGCCGAGCCGAATAGTTATTAAATGCCATGTAAATATTGCCTGCCCGCTCCACCTCGTACAGGCTGTTGATTAGCAAATGTACTTTGCAGCCCATGCTGTGGCCTAGTCCGTAAATGGGTAGCCGCTTCAGGGTGACGCGATTTTCTAAGTAGTGAAGTGCCTGATTAAAGGTGACTAACACCTCTTGAGCGATCGCCTTGTGATCAAACGTGTTGATAAAGGGAGTTGCCACAATCAGATAGCCGCGCTGCGCGATTGCTTCCAGCAATAGCTTGTAGGTCACGCTGGGGGCCGCGGCTACAAACGCCCCACCCAAGAAATGGATGATGGCCCGAGGCTGCGAAGGAATATATAGCCAATTACCTGATACTTCACGCCACGCCATCGCCATCGCTCCTGTCACTGTTTTTCTAGTGTGGCGCAAAATCTTGGGCGATCGCGATAAACGGAGTTAGGCAGGCCATTAAGGGTACGCTAGCTTCACCTTTATAGTGGAAGAGCAACAGATAAATTCTGATTTTGCATTAGGGCTATTTTCCCTTGCCCACATATCTTAGAAACTACGACAGCAAACCATCACCAAATTTGAGCTGCTAAACACCGTCTGAGGTGAACCTCAAAATTCTGCGCTGCCCTCTGTAGTCTCTGCAATTCCGAGAAAAACAAAGTTCAAAGTCCACCAGAATCAGAGAATTTAACAGGGCTGACTCGCTGGCAATCAATTACACATTATTTGATATATCGGACATCCTGAATTTGAGCGAAGGAGAAGAGCTAGCTCCTTTTTTTGGTGATGACAGACTATCGGCCAGTGTGCGATACTCGCCGCCTTTCTCGATAATTTCAAGACACAGTTCTAAACAATATAAATTGCCATTTTGCTCTTTATTGATTGCTAATCAACTGTTTGAGGAGCAAAAAACTGCCTGAAATAAAGCAGATTAAAAACTACCACCAAATCCTACTGAGGTCATTCCCATTGCGTCAAAGACGGTAATTCCTAAGGGCAGATCAACCTCGCCATTTTCATCTACTAATCCCTCGAGAAAGCCGGCTCCCAATAAATCAGTAATATCAGATTCTTCTGACGTACTTTGATAGGAAGCATTAATTTGATTAGCTACTGACTTAAATAGCTCTGGATTGCCCTGAATATCAACGCTGCGATTTTCCAGAGGCAGTAGGCTATCCGCCAACGCCTCATTGGCAGAGGCGGAACTGGCTTGAAGCGCGCCAATAAATATTAATGTCGACATCCCTGAAACTGCACAAGAGAAACAAATTGCACAAAAATTTTTCATTCTGAAACCTAGTATGGAAAACACTGTGATGTCCTGCTCTAGATTTAGCATAGCTAGACGAGGCTTAACAGATAAAATTAAAGACTGTTTCTGACGTAAAGTGATTCCCCGTCAGACATATCTGGACTAGCAGATTAACCTGTCAAAGGTTGTTGATTCTTCGAATCATTTTGGACAACTATTGTCGATCTGACGATTCCCATATCTGTCTTTACTATGAGCTGAAATTGAGAGGTAAACCTGAGTAATTCCACGGGTTACGTAAGTGATGAGCCATTGCTTTTTAAGGCAGCTTCTTTACATTTAGTGATATATGCGAAAGCTTAATTCATATAAAAAATTGCTAGCCTATTGAGGCCCGTCGTTAATTAATTACAAAACCTTAAAAACAAGCGCGATCGCCCCCAATCTATAAAATTGGCTGGGGCTATCGTCAGCCTCGAATATTGAATGCTTTAACAGCAGAGAAAAGGTCCCTAGATCGCGGACATCTGAAATGACTGATTTTTCAGCAGTCATAAACTATCTGCGGCCAGCGCTTGCGAGGCTACCAGAAGGCCGCGAGTTACGAGGCGCGGTTCATGACTGCCTTAGAGGCATCGTCGCCTGATCAGAATTGCTGCCTAATTAGAACAAAGTAGCGACGGCTAATTTTGCCTAGACTAAAGGCTTCTGATGCTTAGTTTACAATTCAAGGAAAAGAGACTGACGAAACGTTTTAACCGTTTCCACGTCGTAAAATGTATAGTCGGATACTGAGGTGTCAGTACATAGCTTTGGCACAGGGATCAGGGGCATTACGCCGAGTCAGTTGAGGGATAAAGCTAGGCAAATTGCTTATCAGCCTTGGCGACTCAACGTAAATTGTTTTGTCAGTAATGGCGATCGCGGCTGTAATGAAAAAAAAAGTTGTTCAGATTAGTACTCTCTTATCAATTGCTGTAGTCATTGGCGGTGGATTTAGTCGATTGGCCACGCGGGCCTCAACGGTGTCTGTCGAGCGCGACACATTTTTCTCTTCAACGGTTGAGACGCTAGCCCAAACTCGCATAACTCCGCCAGTACCGCCGCTGCCAGCATCGATACCAACTCCGCGTATCCCCGATGTGGAAGGCATTATCGGACTAATACCGACTCCTGAAGACGATATTGGGGTAGGGCATTTGCGTCCCCGCGACACGTCATTTTTGAATAGCTCCGATTCAGCGGCGAATTCTCTGCTGGGGGCCGGTTGGCTGCAGTCAGCGGCAATTCCTATTTATATTGAGCCAAACGGTATGCACTGGGGCTGGATAATCAATGGTTGGCTAGTGCCCAATAGCCAAACGCCCATCGCCTTAGGTCAAGATGCTTCATTTTCTATGCTGCAAGCCTATACGGCCTTATCTTCCTTTCCCGTCATGCAAATCCGCGAGGATGGTTGGTTTGAGTTTCAATATACGCCCGCTGGCCGCGCTTGGGCACACGTCGACCATCTCAACTTAGGCAGTCTTGATCTTGCCGTAGAACTTTGGGAAAGCCATTTCGTTGGTACGGGGGAAGTGGAATTTCGCCGACACGGTCTCTCCCAAGCGCTGTATGGTGCTCCCGCTAGTACTCAAACCAATGTGCTGGGATTAGTTGGCCCGGAAAGTCAGATTCAGCCCATCGCTTTTGAAGGAGACTGGATGCGTGTGCAGGTGACCCAGCCGACTGCAGGCTGCACGCCGTTGCCAGGAGCTGTCATCCGTGAAGGCTGGATGCGATGGCGCAGTGATGAAGCCCAACCACTGGTGTGGATTACTGCCGAAGGTTGCTAAATCAAGCCTATCCAAGAAACGAGGCTTCTTTAAAGTCGCCATTGCAATGCTTGGAGTAGAAGTAGCGATATCAAGGGTTTGACTCGCCAGCTTTGTCTTCTTGGCAAGCGATACTAATTCATGTCGGCGTGGTTGACCAAGATTTGGGATTTTAGATTGGCGATTTTGGATTGTTTAATACAGGTACTGCTCAGCTCACAGCTGATGAGTCCATAGCTTTTTGTTACAGACATGAATAAATATCATTGAAAGCTGCCTTAACGGCACTGTCTCTAGCCCGTGAAAGCCACCTTTAGACAAAGGCGTATCGGCCTTGGGGCGGGCTTTATTTCTGAGACGGAATTGTGCTCTGATAGCCTCCAGAAGCACTATGCAGAAGTTATTGCGAGGCAATTGCGTGATTGCAATTTATCCAGGAAGCTTTGATCCTATTACCTTTGGGCATCTTGACATCATTCAACGCAGCAGTCTGCTGTTTGACAAAGTAATCGTGGTGGTGGCGGCAAACCCCAACAAACGTCCACTGTTTACCGCCGATAAGCGGATTGAGCAAATTCAGAGGGCGGTAGCCCATCTATCAAATATTGAAATTGACAGTTTTGACGGCCTGACGGTGACCTATGCCAAAATGAAGCAGGCTCAAGTGCTGCTGCGGGGACTAAGGGTACTCTCTGACTTTGAAAAAGAGCTGCAGATGGCCCATACTAATAAGACTCTTGCAGAAGATTTAGAAACTGTATTTTTAGCAACTTCGACTGAGTACGGCTTTTTAAGTAGTAGTTTAGTCAAAGAAATTGCGCAGTACGGAGGCACTGTCGATCATTTAGTGCCTCAACATGTTGCCCGGGACATATACCGATGCTACGCCAAGACTTAACTTCTAATAATGGTTCCAACAATACTGCTGCTCAGGTAGCTGCGGCCAGTGAGCCCGCTGTTACCCATAGTGAAACAGTTAAGCGATTGGATATTCAACAATCACTCAACGTTTTGGAAGAGTTGATTTTAGAAAGTCCCAGGATTCCCTTTTCGGGACGCACGTTGATTGACGAAGATCAGCTATTGGAACAGTTGGACCGCATTCGGCTGAATTTGCCAACGGTTTTTCAAGAAGCCATGCAGATTGTGCAGCAGCGCGAGCACATCATTGCCGATGCCCATCAATATGCCCAGGATGTGATTGACACCGCCGAGCAAGAGGCCGCCCAACGCTTGGATGACCTTGGCATTGTGCAACAGGCGGAAAGCCAAGCACGGCAAGTGAAGCAGCAGTTGGAACAAGATTGCGAAGCGTTACGATCGCAGACTCGTTCAGAAATTGATCAGTGGCAAACTGCGGCTCAGCAATACTGGAACGAAACGCGTCAACAGACAGAGGATGACTGCGTGGCTCTGCGGCAGGATGCCGATACCTACGCAGCTGAGATGCTGCAGCGACTGGAACATCAACTGTCGGAAATGATGCGAGTGGTGCGTAATGGACAGGCAGCCCTACCGGTAGATGCCAGTGCGGTTGAAACGACGGCTCGTCAACAGGAAACGTCGCCTAAGACTAAAAGTGCAACTTTGCCCGCATCAGAGTCGTCGCGTCAAGGGCGTACTCGCCGCAGCTCACCGGCTTGACTGTTGGGAAACCAGACTTAGTAATGAGATTTTTGATTGATTCAGCTGCCAGTGGGAAAGTCAATGTATGACATAGACAAAATCACTGCTGGTAGCTGCTTAGCCAATTGCGAACGTCTTTGCCGATCGTGTTCATGGTGACTAATTCAGTGAGGCGATCGCCATTCTAAATTATTGACGTATCGTCAGCTTTTACCACTGCTGCCATCATAGCGACATGGACTTGCGATGGAGCCCGCTGTGAGTGCTACCCTACAACGATTAGGTAAGCAAAACGGGCGATGCTGAGCTATCTCAAAGGGAATTTAGTCGATATTCAAAAGCCAGGCGGACAACGGGTCATCGTCACGGTTGATGTTCATCAGGTTGGCTATGACCTGCAAATTACCAGCCGCTTTCTAGCGGAGCTACCGCCATTGGGCGAACCGCTGCAGGTATTTTGTCACCTGCAGATTCGGGACGAACTGCCGGTCGTTTTTGGATTTGCCAGTCGCTCCGAGCGGGAAGTATTTCGTCAGCTAGTTAGCGTCAGCGGCATTGGCCCTCAAATGGCAATGGCCCTGCTGGATACGCTGGGTTTTCAGGAGCTGATTCAAGCAGTTGTGTCAGGCAACACGCGGCTGATCTCGCGCACCAAAGGCGTGGGGAGCAAAACGGCCGAAAGATTGATCCTAGAGCTAAAAACTAAATTGGCGGAATGGCGTCAACAGTCGGGGTTGACGATTGCGCCGGGTGGTGGTCCCATGGCCAACGTTCAAGAAGAAGTGGAGATGACGTTACTGGCTCTGGGCTATACCAATAGTGAAATTGTGAAGGCGCTGCAGGTGGTGGGCCGAAACAGTACTTTAGTCAAAAATGACCATGCCGAAGACTGGATTCGCGAGGCGATCGCTTGGCTTAGCCAGGCCTCATAGGGGAACAAGGCAGCAGACCTTTGGAGTACAGAGGACAGGCACACAATTGAAAAGCGGAAGTCAGTAACCCCCCGGGATAAAGCTTGGACAGCTTTTGTCATTCCATCGTTCGCAATTCTGACCTGCTTTGGTTACGCAAATGCTGAAGAGGCGATCACGCCTCTTCAATTCGGCGGATCGCTAGTCGATGTTGATGGCAGTAGGGCCGCCGCCGGGAGGACTAGCCGGACTGGGTGTACGGGTTTGGCGATAGTCGGCGTAGAGGCGATCGCGCCAGTCAAAAAAGGGCTGGTAGCTGATATCGTCAGCTAAACCGGGCACCCCTTTGCCACAGATGCCTTCAGGCAAATCGACGTATTGATAGTCAGGAAACTTGAGATACATCGTGATGCCCGCCACAGCAAAGTCAGCAAGGGTTGGCTGCTCACCCGTCAGATAGGGCTGATCAGCCAGCATCAGGCAAAGTGATTCCAGTGCTTGCTTGAGAACGCCAGTAGCTTCCTTGACGGCTTCGGGACCGAAACCAACACCGGTGCCCAGAATGCTCAAGATATCGCCGGGCACTGCGCCAACCAAGTTTTTCACGAGATCAGGCGTGGCTGTCGGCAACAGGGCCGTCCGAAAATTAGGATGCTGACTAAACGCACCAATCATTGCCCTGCGACCTTGAATGCCTAATGATTCATCAGCCCAGTCTTCAAGCGCTAGACAGAGCCCTTTTTGACGAGCATCAGAGGGAATCAGCGGGCGATCAGGATACTTATCATCGAGGTAGCAAGCGATCGCCGTGGAATCGGGCACTACCGTCGTGCCGTCTTTGAGCACGGGAACTTTGCGCTGTCCTGACAGTTGAAACAGCTCAATCTGACCAACGCCCGGGGTGACTTCAGTTGTCTTGTACGGAATTTGCTTGTAATCGAGGATGAGCTTGACTTTTTCGCTGTAGGCTGACGCTTCGAATTGATAAAGCTCTAGCATAGAGATACCTTGACACAACCTCGTTTACTGTATCGTGGTTGCTCCAGCCGGCGCACAAACCGTCGTCGCCGCCGGCTGAGATTCTACGATTACTTGCGCAAAACCAGTATTTTGCAAGAGCTGGGCCACAACCAACTCAGCGCGATCGCTAGCTTCATCTAAGATTCCTTCATCACAGGCGGCATCGTGGAGTTTCTGCAGGGCAATTTCTTGGGCTTGGTCTTGCAGTTCGGGAGCGCGATCTGGTCCTAGTCCCAAAAAACCGCGGTTATAGTCAAAGACCTGGGACTGGTCAACATCAATTTTGCGATCAAGAATGACCGGCGGCGGCAACATTACTCGCAGTACGTCACCACTGGCGCGCACATTTTCTGGGCCAATGGCGCTTAAATCGACTCCGGCCCGCACTTCACCGTTAGCAACGTAAACTAACGTCGTCTTACCAATCTCATAATTGCCGACCATACGGCTGCTGGTAGTCGGCACAACGGCTTCCATGGTGAATACAGCAGTGGTCAGCTCGCTGGCGCCACGAATTTGCTGCACGACGACCGTTTGCACATCGACAGCTTCCACTGGTTCGGCTGGCGCAAAAAGCGATCGCACGCCATTGACAAATTCTTCCCCGGAGCGCCACAGACCCACGCCAGCAATCATGCCGATTAGCAACATCCCGCCCGACAGACTACCCAGCAGCCCATTAAACAACCGCCAGATGAAGGGCGATCGCTGAGGATGCCGAGGTGGCGTGCGATTGTTCCACTCGGATTCTGGTGGCGTGTACTCAGCCGGCAAATCCGGTGGTTCAAGGCGGGGCGGTTCGAGATGGGGAGGTTTAAGCGCCATCGACAGAAATGCTCCAAACAGTCAACGAACGGCAATGCACCGGAAACCTCGGCACGTTATATAACGTAGCAAGAAACCCGTTTTGACTGGCAAAGAACCGGCCAGTTTCTCAATCGAAGTCAGTTCATATGTATTATATCTGGTAATGTTTACCTGTCACTGAGCTATTAACCTTGGTAAAGCAACAGTTAGGTATTTGTGTGATTATGCCAGCGGTGTCATCGTTAGGCAGGAACTCCTTATGATGATGTCAATTCCTTCCTGACTAGGTTCGAAAAGCGGACGTGGTAGTGTCTATCCTCAAGGCATTCTGGCGATGATTGATCGCTCGTTTCAAAAGCTGACAGCCTTAATCGCGATCGCGCAATTCATTGGAATTCTTGTCGCTGAAGTTACCAAAGTCATACCAAATTGCTTTAGACAAGCTCCCATTCATGCCGCAACAGTCCATCGCGGCGCATCAATGTGTAACGCTAGACCGCAGAATTGATATTACGGACGGCATGGCAAAGACAGCGGGCAAGGTCTATTTAGTGGGTGCGGGACCAGGCGCAATTGACCTATTGACAATTAGGGCGCATCGACTGCTGAGCCGGGCACAAGTATTGGTGCACGATGCGCTGGTGGATGAGGCGCTGTTGGCATTGGTGCCTGCGACCTGCAAAATTCAAGCAGTTGGCAAGCGTGGCGGACAGGCCAGTTGGGCACAGGCAGACATTGATCGACTGCTAGTCAAACTATGTCAGCAAGGGCAACAGGTCGTGCGCCTTAAGAGCGGCGATCCGTTTATCTTTGGCCGCACGACTGCCGAAATTCAGGCTTTGAAAGCGGCAGGATGTGATTTTGAAGTGGTGCCAGGCTTATCATCGGCGACGGTGGCTCCACTACTCACTGGCATTCCCCTGACAGATCCGGTTTTAAGCAGCCAGTTCACGGTGTTGACCGGCCATGATTTGGAACAGCAAAACTGGGAGGCACTGGCAAAGCTGTCGGTACTGGTTATTCTGATGGGGGCCCGAAATTTAGGGGAGATTTGCGATCGCCTCATCCGCTATGACAAAAGACCTGAGACCCCGGTAGCCATTATTCGCTGGGCGAGCCAACCTCAGCAGCAGGTTTGGGAAGGCACGCTGCTAAATATCACGCAGCAAACTAAAGGGCAAAAGCTTTCACCCTGCATCGTCGTAATTGGCGAAGTCGTGGGGCTGCGTCCCTACTTGCAGCCTTGATAGAGCTTTTAGGTCTGGAATATGTCATTAAATGAATGATGTCAATCTAATGGAACAGGCGCTACCCTGCTTTGGCCAGGAAGGCTCAGTTCCTATGATTTGACTATGGGAACTACTACACTCATCTGCGCCTTTAGCCTCACGAGCTCCTCAAAGACTCCTTCGAAGAGTTGATGCGGAAAACTTAAAAAGCGCTCACTGATGGCCTGACGACTCACCGCCAACGCTTTTGACCGCTGTAAGTCTGGGCGATTCCGCATCCGAGTTAACTCCGCGACTGAGGGCACCTGGTGCCATAGCAGCGCCACCACGGCGGTTACCATCGAGGGCAAAGTTAAGAGCTGTGCCCGGCTGCGATAGTAGGTCGGATGACGATAGACCGATGAACTCAGCAGCTCTCGAAGGTGTTGATCCACAGCAGCATAATCGGATGTGGGGAATGACGCCGGATATGAGCAGGGTTGCGAGAATAGCGATGGCTCATGGGCCCGGGGCGATGCCGTGAACACTAACCCTCACCTATCTTGTTTTGGGACCGCTTCACTACTGAAGCGATCGCTGTTCCGTCTCGGCTGACATAAACGGTTGCGGGCTTGTCTAATGGAGCTTGCCTTATTTTGGCTTCCAGGAGATAACAACGGCAACCGCTAGCAACCTCTTTTAGCCTCATCTTGATCTTCAGATTAAGAGATTAAAGGCTCTGACCTTTCTACCTCACAGATGATCTTTCATGCATCTTTAACTGCTGTCACATAGTTACGTTGATGGTCTGATTCATAAGCGATATGTTCCTGATGAATTATGAGTCGAGCACTAATTGGAATGGCAGTGCTTATGCATGCGGCATCAATCACAATTAATCATTTGTCTTAATTCGTCTTCGTGACTTTGTTGAAGTATTCTGCAATTTATCCTCTAGAAGCCAGGCTGCAATATCATCCGAGGAAATATGTATTCCTGTACCACCTCTATCTCCGTAGTCAAAGGTATTTAAAAGATGGAAAAATTCATTATGCCAGTATCTAAAGTAATCAGAAAAAAGAATTTTCGCCAAATTAGAGTCTAATTTTTCTGCACTGTAAAGACGACTTAATTCTGTAAAAAAGTGTCTTGTTATTGAAATATGCTGCCATTCTTCAGGTGCAAGGGTTTCATTTAGGTCCATGTAAGATATTTCGTGATTCGCACGAAGTTGCCGCCTAAGTATTTTTGCTGCCTTAATCCTATTCTCAGTGATCATCTGAAAATGCTTAAACATATCCAAAGTTGTCTGAACTTTAGACTGTTGGATATTTGCTCTGTTTGTTAGATATCTTGTTAATATAACGCTCAGTAAAACACCAAATATGCTTATAGTTCCACTAACTAAGGCAGGTATGATTAGGCTCATGGAAATATATTTTTATTGCCTAAATTACAAGTCTCATCTTACATTTTGTAAAATATTCTAGAAGCTACCGCCATGTTTTTTTAATTTTCAAGAAGGCGGAGGGGTTTGGTGTTGTCTTGTAGGAAGGAGGAGGGCAGGGTGTAGTCGGGGTCGATCGCGGCCATGGCCGGCGGCTCATCCACCATAATTTCCACCGTACTTTCGGCACCGTCGAGCACCTGTTCAGCTTCGTAAAAGACGTCGCCGTTCTGATTTTGCAGGGCGATCGCTACGGGCATCGTCAGCGGTTCGGTGGTTTGCTGCCCCAGGCCAGTGGTAATGAGCTTTTGCGCGGTGACGTCCAGTTGAACGCGGTATTGACCGTTGGCCAGAGGTTCGTAGGTGGCGTCAGTGATGCCGACCTGATAAGTGATGACTTCGGCAAACAGTTCGTTGATCAGGGGGCGATCGCTTTCAGTCGCTTCTGCCGCGATCGCGTCGCGCAAGTCGAGGATAGTGGCGTAGGGTGGCCCCTGAAAGCGATAATCGTCTAAGAAATTTTGAATCCCCGTCAGCAGGGCCTCTTGGCCAATTTGCTGTTCAATTAGTTCTAAAATCATGCCGCCTTTGTGGCGGGCAATCGGCAACTCGTTATAGATATCCTCCAGGGGGGGCTCTTCAAAGTCGATTTTGCCAACTTGGCGAAAATAGTTGCGCATCAGCTGCTGCTTGGCCAAGCGCTGTTCTGCCGGATCCCGGCGCGATCGCTGATAGAGTTCACTGGCATAAGCGCTGAGAGCTTCACGAATGGCCATGCCGCCGGCCACATCAGCCGCAATCAGCTGGTCTTCCCACCAGGCATGAGCCAGCAGATAGCTCACCCAATCCACCAGGGATTCGCGACCGGCACCGGTGGCCTCACTCTTCCACACCAGCACCTCGGGAATGCCAATCGTGCCGCTTTCGGAAAATATCATGCCGTCGTAGTAAACAAATTCCGCTACCCGCACCTGCTCAAAGGGGTAGGGACCGAAGGTGTCTTCGTAAAAGGTGAGGGCTTCACCCACCTGTTCGGCCATGAGCGCCACATTTTCTCGATGTTGGGGATGGTGATAGATCTCGATGGGGACGCGATAATCTTCCGTGCGATAGGTGTCGTAGCGAGCCGAGAAAATGGTGAACTTGCTCCGAGTTGGTTCGGTGGATTGATAGCGGAAGTAAGCGCGATCGCCCATTTGCCACTGGTCAATTAACCGCCCGGCCGTAACCGCGGTTTGGTCAGCGGCAGTGCCAATGGTGATATCAGTGCTGCCCCAACCCAAATGGGTGACCATCAATGCTTGGGTCAGGCCGGTGGGGTCGTCATGGGGCCGCATGCGATTGTCCAGCGGCGGCAGGCCCAGACTTTCCCGCAGCCAGGCTTCCTTTTGTTCCACCATTTTGGTGTAGCCCACGAACGGCAGGATAAAAGGACTGTAGAGGTTCGTGCCGTTATGCACGACGTCGTTGGGATAAACCATGTAAACATCGTCACTATCCACCTGATTGCGAAAGCCGCGAGCCGGTTCGGTACCGGTTTGGAACTCCAGCACCTGCTGCTCTCCCGGCAGCAGCGGCGTTTCCAGGTCATAAATGTAGTAGCCCCATTCGGGATGGGCTTCTCGCAGCGTCGCCCCCGGATAGGCCACATTCCGCAGCTTGAGATTGATAAAAGTCAGCAAATGAATCTCGGCAATGGGCTGTTCAGTGCGATTTTCCAGCGTGTATTGGCCGCTAGCCTGAAAATAGCGCCGATCCGGATAGAGATCAATAGTGAGCTGTGTATCCGTGACAACGGGCATCGGCAGGTTTTCATACTGCTTAAAGCGAGTCTCAATCGTCGCTGCGGTTTCCTCTTTGCCCGGCGGCTGATAAGCGTTGACAAACATCGTGTTGTAGCCAATCCAGGTGCCGACGCTGGCAAATAGTAAAATCAAACCCGCTAGCGATCGCTTCACGGTGCGATGGGTCTGTCGCCAGCCCCGTCG
>JBCCJU010000055.1:0-33029 GCA_039027715.1 Cyanobacteria bacterium P01_C01_bin.120 | reverse complement strand
CGCAATGCTCGTATTGCCCTGCTGCAGTATGAGGATGGTGAAAAGCGATATATTTTGCATCCGGCTTCTCTGGCCGTGGGCGCAACTGTCACTGCTGGCTCGGAAGCGCCCATAGAAATCGGTAATGCGCTGCCACTTCACAAAATTCCTTTGGGAACTTCAGTACATAACGTTGAGCTGCAGCCGGGAAAAGGCGGACAAATCGTGCGGGCGGCAGGAACTTCGGCCCAAGTAGTAGCCAAAGAGGGCGGCTACGTTACCTTGAAGCTACCTTCGACGGAAGTGCGAATGGTGCGTCGTGAATGCTACGCCACGATTGGTCAGGTTGGACATGTGGAGGCCCGTAACATCACTTTAGGTAAGGCTGGCCGAAAGCGCTGGCTGGGGCGTCGTCCAGAGGTGCGCGGCAGTGTGATGAACCCAGTCGATCACCCCCATGGCGGCGGCGAAGGCAGAGCTCCGATTGGCCGCAGCGGACCAGTAACCCCTTGGGGTAAACCAGCGCTGGGTCTTAAGACTCGTAAGAAGAAAAAAGCTAGTAGCGATTTGATCGTACGTCGTCGTCGTCGGACGTCGAAACGCGGTCGTGGCGGGCGTAATACTTAATGTATCTGGCTCAAGCCAGGTAAACGGAGTTGTGCGAGACAGTTTGAGAGAAGCAATAGGCAAGAGGTTAGGGTTATGTCGCGTTCCTTGAAGAAAGGGCCATTTGTGGCAGATCATTTGATGAGTAAGATTGAAGCGCTCAATACTAAGGGAGACAAACAAGTCATTAAGACCTGGTCACGGGCATCGACCATTATTCCTCAAATGATTGGGCATACCATCGCCGTGCACAATGGACGTCAGCATGTTCCGGTGTACGTTACTGAGCAAATGGTGGGGCACAAGCTGGGTGAGTTTGCTCCAACTCGCACCTTTCGGGGACATGCGAAAAGCGATAAGAAAGCGCGTCGGTAATTTGCGAGAAATCGGAGGGTCTTATGGCAGTTGATACTACAGAACAAGTAAAAGCAGTCGCTCGTTACATTCGGATGTCGCCTCATAAAGTGCGCCGAGTGCTCGATCAAATTCGCGGCCAGTCTTATCGGGAAGCACTAATCATTCTTGAATTCATGCCATATCGCGCCTGTGATCCGGTGCTCAAGGTATTGCGGTCAGCAGTGGCTAACGCTGAGCATAACAATGGTTTAGATCCGGCTTCTCTGGTGGTAAGTGAGGCTTTTGCAGATGCTGGGCCGACCCTACGTCGCTTCCGACCAAGAGCTCAAGGGCGAGCTTATCAGATTCGCAAGCCCACTTGTCACATTACGATCGCGGTGGCTCCAACCGATATTTAATAGACAGACTATTGACCGTAGAGCATGAACTGAGGGACTACGAGTGGGACAGAAAATACATCCAATGGGGTTTCGATTAGGCATTGTGCAGGAGCATCGCTCCCGCTGGTTTGCCGATGGCGATCGCTATCCTCAATTACTAAGAGAAGATCATATTATTCGCGAGTACATCGAGAAAAATCTCAGCAATGCTGGGATTTCTGATGTGCGCATTGAGCGTAAAGCCGATCAAATTGACTTGGAAATTCGCACTGCTCGGCCAGGAGTCGTTGTGGGACGCGGTGGCAGCGGCATTGAAGCGCTGCGAGCGAGTTTGCAAAAAGCGCTGAAAGATTCAACTCGACAGATTCGCATCAACGTGGTGGAGGTTACTCGCGTTGACGCCGATGCTCCCTTGGTGGCCGAATACATTATTCAGCAGTTGGAGCGACGCGTGGCCTTTCGTCGCGTCGTCCGTCAAGCACTGCAGCGAGCTCAGCGGGCTGGCGTTGAAGGTATCAAGATTCAGGTGAGTGGTCGTCTGAATGGGGCCGAAATTGCTCGGACTGAATGGACCCGGGAAGGACGAGTACCGCTCCATACCCTGCGAGCTGACGTGGATTATGCTTATCGCACTGCTCAGACCACTTACGGTGTCCTGGGTGTAAAAGTCTGGATTTTTCGCGGAGAAATTATTCCTGGTCAGGAATATCAGCGCGACACGCCGGATGCGGCGCAGCCTCGGCGACGACAGCAGCGGCGGCGACAGCAGTTTGAAGATCGCTCGAATGACTCTTGACAACCTGATTCTTGTTTTTTAGTTCTTGTTCTTTCTTCGTTGAATGTGATTGGTAGGCAGAAGTTGAGCCATGTTAAGTCCGAGACGCACTAAATTTCGTAAGCAGCACCGAGGCCGGATGCGCGGCATGGCCCAGCGGGGTAATGAAATCAATTTTGGTGAGTTTGCACTACAGGCAATTGAGCCATCGTGGTTGACTTCCCGGCAAATTGAGGCGGCCCGACGGGCAATGACCCGCTACGTAAGGCGCGGCGGTAAGATTTGGATTCGGGTGTTTCCCGATAAGCCCATTACCATGCGCCCGGCAGAAACACGAATGGGTTCGGGTAAAGGTAATCCTGAGTTTTGGGTGGCCGTAGTCAAGCCTGGCCGAATTGTTTTCGAGATTGCCGGGGTGCCCGAGGATGTAGCCCGGGAAGCCATGCGGCTCGCCTCTTTCAAACTGCCCTTTAAAACCAAGTTTATTGCTCGTCAGGAGGACTCGTAGGCGATGGCACTTCCCAAAATTCAAGCAGCCCGCGACCTTGATGATCAGGCTCTACAAACAGCAATTGCCGATACCCGCCGCAAATTATTTGACTTGCGCTTTCAGCAGGCCACTAAACAACTGCAAACGGGGCTACATCAGTTCAAACATGAACGTCATCGGCTGGCGCAACTGATGACTGTTTCGCGAGAACGACAGTTGGCAACAACTTCCGCAGCCGACTCTAATGTCCCTTCGACAGCGACCACTAGCGCCATCGACAACGCCACAGAAGAGGAATAAGGAGAATTAGCAAATGGCTGTTAAAGAACAAGTTGGTCTTGTTGTCAGTGACAAGATGCAAAAAACCGTAGTCGTGGCGGTGGAAAATCGGGTGCCTCATCCGAAGTACGGCAAAATCATGGTTCGTACTAAGCGTTATAAAGTTCACGATGAAGACAACGAATGCAAAGTGGGTGATCGCGTACGCATTCAGGAAACCCGCCCGCTCAGCAAAACCAAGCGTTGGGCAGTGGCCGATATCCTCAATCGCAACGCTGGGGCTTAAAGGAGGCGCAACATGATTCAGCAGGAAACCTATCTTAATGTGGCTGACAACAGCGGTGCTCGCAAGCTCATGTGCATTCGGGTTTTGGGCGGCAATCGCACTTATGCCGGCGTCGGTGATGTCGTGATTGCCGTTGTGAAGGATGCCATTCCTAATATGGCAGTTAAAAAATCCGACGTGGTGCGGGCCGTTATTGTGCGTACCAGAAAGTCGCTAAGACGCAGTAGCGGCATGAGCATTCGCTTTGACGACAATGCCGCTGTGATCATCAACCAAGACGGCAATCCTCGGGGCACTCGAGTATTTGGCCCGGTGGCCCGCGAGCTGCGGGATAAAAGCTTTACCAAAATTGTTTCACTTGCACCGGAGGTTCTGTAATGCCTCAATCTAAAATCCTTAAAAAAACGCGCATGCATGTTAAGACCGGTGATACCGTGCAGGTTATCGCCGGCAAAGATAGAGGGAAAGTTGGCGAAGTGTCAAAGGTGTTTCCAAAGGCCAGCAAAGTTCTAGTTAAGGGTGTCAACATCCGTACTCGCCATGTCAAACCGCAGCAAGACGGAGAAACCGGGCAAATTGTCACTGAGGAAGCACCAATTCACAGCTCCAATGTCATGCTCTATTCCGAAAAGCAGAAGGTTGCTAGCCGGGTGGGTTATACCTTTACCGAAGCCGGTAGAAAAGTGCGTGTTTTGAAGAAAACCGGCGAAGTCATTGATTGAGCCTTGGGCCCAGTTGAATTGAGAAAAGTCCGATTGTCTTATTACAAGTTGCTTTCTGACCAAGCCCAGAGAGCCTAAGAGGAAACCGCAATGGCTGAACAGCTGAAAACGTTTTATCAAGAAAAAGTTATCCCCAAGCTGATGGAACAGTTTGAGTACCGTAATATCCATCAAGTTCCTAAGCTAGTTAAAGTCACGGTCAATCGTGGTTTAGGAGAGGCGTCTCAAAATGCCAGAGCACTGGAATCTTCGGTGGCTGAGCTGGCAACAATTACGGGGCAAAAGCCGGTGGTGACCCGGGCTAAAAAAGCGATCGCTGGTTTCAAAATTCGCCAAGGCATGCCAGTTGGAGCGATGGTCACTCTGCGATCAGAACGCATGTACGCTTTTCTGAACCGTCTGATTAATTTAACGTTGCCTCGAATTCGCGACTTTCGCGGGGTGAGTGGTCGCAGCTTTGACGGTCGCGGCAATTACACTCTGGGACTGCGAGAACAGTTGATTTTTCCAGAAATTGAGTACGACAGTATTGACCAGATACGCGGCATGGACGTCACGATTGTGACCACAGCTGACACGGATGAGGAAGGACGTGCGCTCCTAAAGGAGTTAGGCATGCCCTTCCGCGAGAAGTAGGTTTATCACTGGAGAGGATTATGGCGGCTAACGACACAATTGCAGATATGCTGACGCGGATTCGGAATGCGAATCTAGCCCGTCATCAAACTGTAAATATCCCCTCTACACGGATGACGCGTAGCATTGCTCAAGTGCTCCAGGAGGAGGGATTTATCGAGGGCTTTGAACTGACTGGTGAGGGCATACATCGCAAGCTAGTTGTTAAGCTCAAATATCGAGGCAAAACTCGCGATCCGATTATTAAGAATTTGAAGCGTGTCAGCCGCCCGGGGCTACGGGTTTATTCCAACCGTAAGGAGCTTCCTCGGGTATTGGGCGGTATCGGCATCGCCATTATTTCCACTTCCAGCGGCATCATGACTGATCGGGATGCGCGACAGAAAGGCATTGGTGGTGAGGTGCTTTGTTATGTCTGGTAGTGCATATTACGAAGGCTGTCAATTAGCAGTTGTTGGGGAGGAAGTTTAGCGATGTCTCGAATTGGCAAAAAACCCGTACCAGTGCCGGCCAAAGTTACGGTTACAATTGACGGCTTGTCGGTCACGGTTAAAGGGCCGAAAGGTGAACTATCTCGAGTTTTGCCAGAGGGCGTAACTGTGGCTCAAGAGGGTGACACTATCGTTGTGGCGCCTGAAGATGATTCACGGCGATCGCGAGAGCGTCATGGACTCTGTCGTACCCTAGTTGCCAACATGGTCGAGGGGGTGACTAACGGCTATCAAAAACGGTTAGAGATCCAAGGCGTGGGCTATCGTGCTCAAGTGCAAGGGCAAAACCTCAACATGAGCTTGGGATTTAGTCATCCCGTGGTGTTTGAGCCGCCAGCCGGAGTGCAGTTTGCAGTAGAAAGTAATACTAACGTCATCATCAGCGGCGTTGATAAAGAAGTTGTCGGCAACATTGCCGCCAAAATTAGGGCTGCTCGTCCTCCCGAACCCTACAAAGGTAAGGGTGTGCGTTACGCAGGCGAATACATTCGGCGTAAGGCTGGTAAAGCAGGGAAGAAATAAATTATGAAGGCAAGTCGAAAAGAACTGACCCGGCGCCGCCATGCTCGTATTCGACGGCGCGTATTTGGCACTCCCGAGAGGCCTCGATTGGCAGTATTTCGCTCCAATCATCATATTTATGCGCAGATTATCGACGATACGGTTCATCACACTTTGGTGGCTGCTTCCACACTGGAATCGGCGGTCAAGTCCCAGGGCAACACTGCCACTAGCGATGGCGCTCAGGCTGTGGGCCAACTGATTGCTGAGCGAGCTAAGGCCGAAGGGATTACCCAAGTGATTTTTGATCGTGGCGGTAAGCTTTATCACGGTCGTATTGCTGCCTTGGCAGATGCGGCTCGAGAAGGCGGACTATCCTTTTAAGCCAACGTCTGAAACCCTCAGTCATGGAATTAATGAAGTAGAGAAAAAATCATGGCAAACAATCGCCGTAAAAACACTCGCAGCAAAGAAAAAGAGTCCGAATGGCAGGAGCGCGTGGTCCAGATCCGTCGCGTCACCAAAGTTGTTAAAGGTGGTAAGAAACTAAGCTTTCGGGCGATCGTTGTCGTTGGTAATGAGCGCGGGCAAGTTGGCGTGGGTGTCGGTAAAGCCGGCGACGTTATCGGCGCCGTGAAAAAAGGAGTTGCCGATGGCAAAAAGCACCTGGTAGATGTGCCATTAACGCGTTCATACTCCATTCCACAACAGTCTACGGGTTTCGGAGGCGGCGCCAAAGTTTTCATGCGGCCAGCAGCTCCCGGTACAGGCGTAATTGCCGGTGGTGCCGTACGCACGGTGTTAGAGCTAGCTGGGGTTCGTAATGTGTTGGCTAAGCAGTTGGGCTCCAACAACCCACTTAATAATGCGCGAGCAGCGGCAGACGCCCTAGCTGCTCTACGGACTCTGTCAGAAGTTGCCGAAGAACGCGGTATTCCAATTGAAAAACTATACGCTTAATTTTAATCACGAGTTTGGACGACAATTGCTGGGAATAAGTCATGCGAATTAACGATGCTCAACCTAAAGCAGGCTCAAAGCGACGTAAGCGTCGAGTGGGACGCGGTATCGCTGCTGGTCAGGGTGCTAGCTGCGGCTTTGGTATGCGAGGTCAAAAATCCCGTTCTGGCAGCGGTACTCGCCCTGGCTTTGAGGGAGGACAATTACCGCTCTATCGGCGAATTCCAAAGTTGAAGCATTTTCCCGTGGTTAATCGCAAGGTTTTTACCATTGTCAATGTTAGCGATTTAGCTGAACTGTCGGCTCAAAGTGAAGTCACTTTAGAATCTTTGCTGGAAGCTGGCATTTTGACTGCTGGAAAGGGGCCACTCAAAGTTCTGGGCGACGGTGAGCTCACTAATGCGTTGACGGTGAGGGCCGCTGCATTTACGAAGTCAGCACGCGAAAAGATCGAAGCCGCTGGCGGTACTTGTGAAGTTCTCGATTGACCATCTTGCAAATAGTGATTATTTAGAATCTGAAAATGATTGTTTACAAGTAATACTAAATTCGTTTTGTAGCAGCCGTTTCAAGATGTTTTTTAGATGAGTCACTCTAAGACGCTCGTGAGTCGCTATGATCACTAATATTGGTAGCGTTGCTTTGCCTCGCCTGCCATCGTTCAATTAGCTAATGCCGAAGAGGTAGTTTGAGATATGGTTGTTAGCCGCGGCAAAACTCCCAGTGCCCAAGAAACTTTTATGCAAATGGCACAGGCTGCGGGTTTGCGGAGTCGATTATTGCTGACTCTGGGCTTGTTAGTTCTAGTTCGGCTAGGCGTTTTTATTCCGGTACCTGGAATCGACCGGGGTGCTTTCGGTCAAGCTATTCAAAGCGGCAGCCTAGGTGGTTTTGTCGGCTTTATTGATATTTTTGTCGGCGGCGGTTTGTCAGCCTTAGGAATCTTTGCCCTAGGGATTTTGCCGTTTATTAACGCTTCGATTATTATGCAATTGCTGACGGCAGCAGTGCCTCAGCTCGAAGATTTGCAAAAGAATGAGGGCGAAGCGGGGCGACGGCGAATTTCTCAAATTACGCGATATGTGGCCGTGGCTTGGGCCATTTTGCAAAGCACTCTATTATCGCTGTTTTTGCTCGCTCCTTTTGCTCAACAGCCAGGCATCTTGTTTGTTCTGCAGACCGTAATTGCTCTGACGACTGGTTCCATGTTTGTTATGTGGGTCGGTGAGCTAATTACTGAACGGGGCTTAGGCAACGGGGCCTCGCTACTGATTTTCTTGAATATTGTCTCTACATTGCCGCGCTCGCTCAATCAAACCGTGGAGCTGGCTCAAAGTGGCGATCGCAACTTGGTTGGCGGCGTCATTATTCTATTGCTGGTGTTCTTGGCGATGATTGTGGGAATCGTCTTTGTTCAAGAAGGGACTCGACGCATTCCCATTATTTCGGCCCGTCGTCAGGTCGGTCGCAAGCTTTATTTAGAGCAAAGCAATTACTTGCCTTTACGTCTCAACCAGGGCGGCGTAATGCCCATTATTTTTGCGTCAGCGGTGCTGGTGCTGCCGCTGTCCCTAACTCAGTACGTAAGTAACCCGACTTTCGTTAATTTTGTCAGCAGCTATCTGAACCCGACTTCTCTGTTGTATGTAGCGCTCTATTTGTTGTTGATTTTGTTCTTCAGCTATTTCTATGCCTCTTTGGTAGTTAATCCTGAAGACATGTCTCGCAATTTAAAGAAGATGGGCGCGAGTATTCCTGGCATCCGTCCTGGCAAGGCCACTACGGATTATTTAGGACGGGTACTGAACCGGTTGACTTTCTTGGGTGCTATCTTTTTAGGCATGGTGGCAGTCATTCCAAGTGCGGTTGAAAGTGCCACTCGAGTGCAAACTTTTCGGGGCCTGGGAGCAACGTCTCTGTTGATTTTGGTGGGTGTGGCGATCGACACGGCTAAGCAAGTGCAGACTTATGTCATTTCGCAGCGCTACGAGGGGATGGTGAAGCAGTAGTGACTCGATTAATTTTTTTAGGCCCGCCTGGTGCTGGAAAAGGGACTCAGGCCAAGCGCCTTTCTCAAGTTTGCCAAGTTTCTCACATCTCTACTGGAGATATTTTCAGAACGGCTGTAGCGATGCAGACTGAGCTAGGCAAGAAAGTTCAGTTCTATCTAGATGCGGGTGAATTGGTGCCCAATGAACTAGTTCTGGATTTGGTTCAAGAGCGACTTTCCGCAGACGACGTAAGTGCCGGCTGGCTGCTGGATGGCTTTCCTCGCAATGTCGGGCAGGCAAAGTTTTTAGATGATTTACTACAGCAGCTTGATCAGCCAATTGATTGCGTAGTGAATTTAGAGGTTCCTGATGAGGTCATTTTGTCTCGACTGGTCAAGCGTGGGCAGGAGGAAAGGCGCTCCGACGATACTGAAGAGACAATTCGTAATCGGTTGGATGTCTATCGAGAGTCTACTGAGCCGCTGATTGACTTTTATCGATCGCGTCAAAAGCTGGTTTCTGTAGATGGTAATCAGCAAATCGATGCTGTTACCAAGGATCTTTCAAAAGTGGTACAGGTTTGAGTCTTTCGAAAGATAATCCTTGTGTAGGAATTTTGACAAATTTGTTACTCTTTAAAGAGAAGTATGTGTTGTCGGACTATGATGTCGTGCGTTTCGGCTGACAGCATTCAAAAGTGGAGGTAAGCGTTTGTCTAAGCAAGATTTGATTGAAATGGAAGGCACGGTCACGGAGTCTTTGCCGAATGCCATGTTTCGCGTTGATTTAGACAACGGATTCAATGTGCTGGCTCATATTTCTGGCAAGATTCGCCGCAACTACATCAAAATCTTGCCGGGCGATCGCGTTAAGGTTGAACTGACTCCCTATGATTTGAGCAAAGGGCGCATCACTTACCGCTTGCGCAAAAAGTAGACCGTTTGCCTATTGGTATTAAAGAATTGGTGTATTCATAATTGCCTGCAATAGCGGGGCTGCCCCCAATCGGATCACATCCGTTGTCGGCAATCCCGTTTGTCTGTTTATATCGGCAATTGCCTGCTGTGCCAGGGCGGCATCACAGCCAAAAGTATTCAGGGCGATCCCCACTACCTTGGCCTGGGTAAAACAGCCGCCTGCTGTGGCCACCGATTCATACAGGGCAATGGCATCGGTCAGTGGCGGAATTTTGACCGCTGGATGGTTCCGAATGTGAGTTTGTCCGACCTTGTGAACCAAAATCAAGTGTGTGGGTTGACTGCCTCGCATCAGGGGTAAGGTCGCCGTTGAACCGGGATGAAAAAACGAGCCCTGTCCTTCAATAAACAGAATGTCGTGGTCCAGTCCATATCTCATCACTTGTTGCTCGACTGCGCCTGCGGCAAAATCCACTCGGATGGAGTCGAGGGGAATGCCGTCATCTCCTAGCATCAGGTTGGTTTGGCCGGTGGCAATCACTTTAGAGCGCAGTCCCTGCTGCAGGGCCAACTGATGCAGTTCCAAATTGGTCGACATCTTGCCAATTGCCATATCAGTGCCCACTGGCAATACTCGACGACACGCTAACGATCGCGCGGCGGCACTGGCGATAGGCAACCCCGATGGTTCTTGACGGACGTCCCAAATCCACTGCGGCGACTGCACATGAACCGCTAACTCCGGGTCAGTGGCCATCGGCGTATGCAGACCATTAACCACACATAGCCCCGCTTCGACAGCGGCTTTGACTTCTTTGTACCAGGGATCAGGAAGTGCTCCGCCGGAGGGCGCGATGCCAATCGTAAGCACTGTTGGTGAGTACGCCATAGCTGCCGCGACCGACGCTACAATAGGCACGTCGCGGTTAATCCCCGTGATGGCTGGCAGCGAGCCACCCGCCTGCTGCTGATCAACCACGGCAACAATATTTAGCGGGCTGTAGCGCAAAATTGACAGGCCAGTTTTGCCGCCAGGGTTATCGGTGCCTTCGTGCATCAGCAAGGCAATGCGATGGTCAGCCGTCAGGTAATTCATGGCGAGTAAGTCCTAAACCAGGGAGAGCATTGGGCACCAGGCGACCGTCTTGCAGCGTCGCTCCCTGAAACGGATCGTCTTTAAGGTTAAGGTGGCTATCTAGGTCTAAATGATCGGCCAAAGGCGCCAAATGGGCCAGCGCTGTGTTGGCGATAGCACTGTCAGAATAGCAGCCAAACATCACCCCTAAGCCGCAGGCTCGCGCCGTGTGAATCAGCCGCCAAACTTCCGTGAGGCCGCCCGCTTTCATAAGCTTGATATTAATGCCGTGGACCTGACCCGCCAACCGCACCGCATCGGCGGCAGTGAAGCAGCTTTCATCGACAAAAATAGGTAGGGGCGATCGCGCTGACAGCTTTCCCAATTCGTGATCGAGTTTGACCGGTAGGGGCTGCTCGATGTAAGCCACGCCGCGCTCAGCCAGCCAGTCGGCCATGGTGATCGCTGCGGCCAAATCCCAGCCGCCATTGGCATCAACACTCACTTTAACGCCAGCCGAAATCTCAGCGAGCAGGGCTGTCATCATGGCTTGGTCAGCCGATATGCCCTCGGGACTACCCAGCTTGATTTTGACAGATTGTAAGTCTGGTATTTGCGATCGCCAAAGCTGTAAACGTTCCACCGCTTGAATTGGCGAATTGATGCCCACCGTGACGGCGGTCGGCCCAATGCGATCGCGATCCAGTCCCCAAAGCTGCCAAAGAGGCAAGCCAACGCGCTTACCTAACCAATCGTGGAGTGCCATATCGATGGCTGCCCGCGCCGCTGAACTGAGGTCCGCCAAAACCGGCGCCAGCCGCTGCCGTTCCCAAGGGTGAAAGTCAGCCAGTTTAGGGGCTAGAGCAGTCAGTTCTGAGGTTAACTGTCCAGTGGTTTGACCATCGGAGCCCAAGGAAAAAGCCGTTGCTTCGCCCCAGCCTTCGATGTCATCCGCCAGCAGGCACACCCAAAGGTTCACCGATTGAGCTGTGGTGCCACGACTAATGGTCAGCGCTACCCGCTTATGAACAGTGAAAGGCGTGACTGAGATTTGCATGATGCTTTACTGCAGCTGGGTTTTTGACACAATGCGGGTGCGCTTGCGATCGCGCTCCGAGAGGTCTTTGCCCGCCTGTAGCTGGGTGGCATTTTCCTGCAGCACTGTCGCCGCGCCCTGATCGCCCATTTGTAAAGCCGTCTTGGCGGCAGACTGCAACAGAGTAGCCGCTCCTTGGCGATCGCCCTGAGCCAGCTTCTGCTCCGCAATTTGGGTTTGCCGATATTTGGCCAGTGTCAGCACATGCTTTTGCACCTGCTGATCGGGTGCCGGCTGATATCGATTCTGAGCCGTGGCGCCGACGTGGATAACATCTGATTCCAGGCCTGTTTGATTCATAGCGGGCGCGTCATAGCGCATAAAAGCGCGCACCACCGGAATTGTGCCCTCGTTTTGAGCGCCAATGTAGAGATTGGCCAGCACGACCCGCGCCGCGTCTGACATCAGATCGCCCAGCCGCATCACCACCACATTGCCGGTTTGTTGAAAAGGCAATTCAACGGTTTCGGGGGCCACTTGAGCGATCGGCTTTAGCTCGGCCAAACGGACGCCCGGCAGCAACTCCAAATGTAAGTGGGCGTTGGTGAAAAATACTGATTGGGCACGAGCTAGCAGCCGATTGAACTCATCCACGGCGGCTTCTGGCGCTTCAATGTAAGACAAGGTGCCCGCGCCAGCGTCGGCAATTTGCTCCAGCACATCTTGATTCCAATGATCGCCAAAACCCAGCGCATTCATGGTCAGGGTATAGTCGGCAGCCACCTGAGCCAGCTTAAGACAGCGCTTGTTGTCACCGTGCTCGTTTTCACCGTCGGTCAACAAAAAAATCTGAGAAACCGTGCCCTGTTTACCCTGGGCAGCTTCTTCGATACCCAGCTTCATGCCCTCGTCAATCGCTGTGCCGCCGCTGGGCTTCAACATACCGATTCGGCGCTTGATGGTGTCGCGATCGCTGACTGACTGTAGCGGCAGCAAGACTTTGGCCTGATGGTCAAACACCACAATTGAGAGCAAGTCCTGATCCGACAGCTGATCGACTAGCTTACCTGCCGCCTCTTTCACTATGGCTAGCGGTGGCCCCTGCATCGAACCGCTGTGATCTAGGATTAGTCCTAAATTCAGCGGTGCATGATCGGCTCCTGTGCCCGCCGCGACTTGAATGGAAATTGCCAACTGTCGCTGGCTAGCTGACTGTTGGCAATCTAAAAACGGATCACTGAGGGCGCAGTGGACAGTGACGCTCATAAGGCCGCACTCCAAAACAACTGAGAGAAGAGTGAAGTAGGGATATCACGCCCGCTGACCGCTTCCCCCCACACGTTACTATGTTATGAACTGGGAAGCTTTAAGTCATTACATTCCGTTTATGAGTTCAACAATTCGTGCTGTACAAGCCCCCTATGGTGGCGGCGGTGGTGCTTACTATCGGACGCCACCCCCTGACCTGCCTTCTTTGCTGCTCAAGGAGCGCATCATCTATTTAGGGCTGCCCTTAGTTTCGGCGGATGAATATAAGCGGCAGTTGGGCGTCGATGTGACTAAGCTGATCATTGCGCAGCTCTTATTTTTGCAGTTCGACGACCCCGATAAACCCATTTACTTCTACATCAATTCCACCGGCACGTCTTGGTATACCGGGGATGCGATCGGTCAAGATACGGAAGCTTTTGCCATTTGCGACACGATTGGCTATGTGAAGCCGCCGGTTCATACCATTTGTATCGGCCAGGCAATGGGCACTGCGGCCATGATTCTCTCGGCAGGCACCAAAGGCTATCGCGCCAGTTTGCCCAACGCCACGATTGTGCTTAACCAACCGCGCATCGGGATGGGACGCGGCCAAGCTACCGACATTCAAATTCGAGCCAAAGAAGTGCTGGATAATAAGGCGGCAATGCTGGATATTTTGTCCCGCAACACGGGGCAAACGGCGGAAAAAATATCCCAGGATACTGATCGCACCTTCTATCTCACGCCCGCGCAGGCAAAAGAGTACGGTCTGATTGACCGGGTGCTGGAAAGCGCGAAAGAGTTGCCCAAACAAATGCCCGCAATGGCTTAGGAGAGGCATTATGCCTGTTGATGAAATCTTGCGTGTGCCTTACCAGGTGCGGGGTAGCCAAAACTGGCAGTGGATCAATATCTACACTCGTTTGAGTCAAGAACGCATTATTTTTCTGAACCAGCCCCTTTCTATGGGGCTAGCCAATTCAGTGATTTCAGCGCTGCTCTATCTCGATTCGGAAGAGCATAAGCCGATCAATTTATATATCAACTCGATGGGCGACCCGGTGACAGCGGGCATGGCCGACGCCTTTTCCGGCATGGCGGGCGTCACCGCCACACTGGCAATTTTGGATACGATGCAGCACATCAAATCTGAAATTACGACCATTTGCTTGGGACAGTGTTTTGGGGTGGCGACGGTACTGCTATCGTCGGGCACTCCCGGTAAGCGCGTTAGTTTGCCCAACGCGATGATTACTCTGGCCCAGCCTAAAGTAGCAACTCAGGGGCAAGCCACTGATATTCAAATCAACGCTGATGAAGTAATTGCCAAACGTCAGCTTTTGATGGATGTGCTGGCTCGTAATACCAAGCAGCCAATTGAAAAGCTGAATCAGGATATGGACCGCAATTTTTACCTGACGCCCCAGGCGGCCCAAGAGTACGGCATTATTGATCGAGTTTTAGAAAACTCGTGATGTCCGCTGCGATCGCTTTTTTTGAATCATTTTTTGCCGAAGTCAACTGTTTTAGGAGAATTTGATTATGCCAATTGGTGTCCCTAGTGTGGCCTACCGCATGCCCGGCAGCCCTTACGAACAGTGGATCAGCATTTATGAGCGACTGTTTCGCGAACGCATCATCTTTTTGTCCGAGGAAGTCAACGATGGCATCGCCAATGCGATCGTGGCTTATTTGCTGTATCTCGATTCTGACGACAACAGCAAACCGATTTACCTGTACATCAACTCGCCTGGTGGCTCGGTCACTGCCGGCATGGCGATTTATGACACGATTCAGCACATTAAATCAGAGGTGATTACTATCTGTGTTGGTCTAGCAGCCTCCATGGGCGCTTTCTTGCTAGCAGCGGGTTCACCCGGTAAGCGCATGGCGCTGCCTCATGCCCGCATTATGATTCACCAACCCCTTGGCGGGGCTCGCGGTCAGGCGACGGATATTGAAATCGAAGCGAAGGAGGTGGTGCGCATCAAGCAGGTGCTGAATGAAATGTTGGCCAAGCACACCGGCAAAACGCTGGAGGAAATTGAGCGTGACACTGACCGCGACAATTTCATGTCGTCCCAGGAAGCGATGGACTATGGCCTAGTTGATCGCGTGATTGAAGAACGATCGCCAGAAGCGATCGCAGCCGCAACTGCTTAAGGTGCTGTTCAAGCCAAGACAATTGCCATTGCAAAAAGGCCTGGAACCAAACGCTCCGGGCCTTTTTGCCACTCATACGACATTGTCCTAGTGGAGCTTCAGCAAAAAATGCCGACGTAAACTCAAGGTTTAGCGTGGGGGCAATCGCGACATTTGCTCAATGAATCGTTAGAGTTAACCAAAATTTTGAGCCAGACGGAGATTTATCGGCTAGTCTTAGCCCAAATATCGAATTAATTACTGATTTTGCGAGTAACGGGAGGCGACGACAGCGGTGCGTAGGCAACTGGTGGATGAACTTAGAGTATTGGGACTGCGATCCAATGCCAGCTTTGAGGAGATTAAAGCCTCGTATCGACGCTTGGCTAGACGCTATCATCCCGATATGAATCCGGGCGATCGCGAAGCCGAAGACAAGTTTATCCGCATCACCCAGGCCTACCAAGCTTTAGTTGAGGCGATGCCCAGTCAGCCAGCCGCCATGGAGACTCCTATCGCAACCGCAGGCGCAACTGACGCATCGACAAAACCGGCCCAACGGCCCAAAGTAACTGTTAAACGGCGAGCCGCTTCGACGGTCACGGTGCAGGTTAACCCCAACTTATCGCCAGAGGATCAAGACCTAAAGCAAAAAGGATTCGACCAGCTGCAAGTGTTGTTTCAGGCGCAAAAGTTTCCCAGGGCGATTGCCTTGGTCGATGGCTTGGCCCAACGACTCACTAGCGATCCAGAAGTTACACAATGGCAAGCGATCGCTTATCAGCGCTGGGGCCGGCATCTGATTCGCCACGGTTATCACGACAAAGCCCGCAGAGCCCTAAAAAAATCTTTACGGCTTGACCCCCACAACAAAGTGCTCTGGCAAGAAGTTAATCGCGACTTTCAACGTATGGAGCACACCGCTACCCGAAGAAAATCAACGGTGCCAGTCTCTTCTTAATATTGAGCTTAGTGTTTGGTGATTAAATCGCCAACGCGCTCACCGCCTCCCCCAACGATTCAATGACGTAGAACAAATTTGTTCGCGTGGGCGACATAGGTACGCAGGGTGAAAGCGTCAAGGCTTTGGCTCTGTAAGACGGCGATAATATCTCTCACAACCTCGTCATCGTCGACGTGATAGGAATGCTCACCAAAGGTTGAGACGCCTTCGCTTACATCAACCAGCACCACCTTATAGGGCAACTGATGCGGTAGACGCGGCCCGCTGTGGCCCAAGCGGTCAGGATTGCCTTTGGTGATGTCACTGATTGTCAAAGCCTGGTCTTCAGTGTTGAAGTAAACTGTGACGCGCTTAGCTAGTTCTGGCAGTCGGGAAAATTTATGCTCATGCTCAAACGCATCGTTATCTTCATCGGCTGCCGCCAAAATAATATTGTCAAATAAACGCGGCAGGGCTCGGCTATTGCTAATTTTTTGGGTCTCTTGCAGGGCATGGCGCAGCACATAATTACCCATGCTGTGGGCGAGCAAGTGCACGTGCTGTTGGCAAGGCTCACCATCATCAGCATGGCGCAAAAAGCGAGTGAGTTTTTCTAAGCCGCGAGCGAAGGCGTAACCGGAAGCCTTGGCATCATGGCGATCATCTTTATATTCAAACAGTCTGCCGTTAGAGGGCCAAGAAAAAACAAAAACATTGGGCCGATAGCTATTGTCAGAGAGTTGTGCCAGGCGATCGCTAACCTTTGCTGCTGATTCAAGGGCCGTTTCGAACGTGACATTAAATCCATGAATCAGAATCAGGGCATCTAGTGACTGCGATCGCATAGTTTGTCGCAGTTCGGCAAAAAGCGCTCTAGAGCCTTGACTAGGATTATCAGGCAATACCTGTACGCTATTTTCATCCAGTTCGCCGCCATTTACCTGAGCTTGACCAAAGCGTAAATCGCCTAAATCAACCGTCGAAAAATTTTGCCCGAACCGTAGTGGATTGGACGGACTCGTAAGATTACGATTAGTCGCAAAATAAACAGTTGTCATAGTTGTTCTCGTGAATGCCTGGTTGAAGGAGGCTTTGCATTAAAAACATCAACGCCGTCAGGCAACCCGGAAACTAGCGCATCGGCGGTCCCAGTTATGGGCAGAAGGCGGAAAATGTGCCATCAGCATAGATCTGAGTGTTCGCATTGGGCTTTAGCCTGCAATAAACCTTCAGCTCTCACAACAGATCGCTAATCAACTTTGGCAAATCTTTAACACGCCACCTCGGGCTGTCAGAGGTACAATCTGAGGCTGGCTGGACGAAATATGCCGTTGAAGCGGCTGTCGCAGGCGGCTTTGGGATGTGTCGTCGGGCCTCCCAGATAATGGCTTCGCCATCGTTGCAAAGAATTACTGCCGCGATCGCTCAGCCAACTATATTCCCTGAGTTTGATACTGTGGAGCAGGACTTGGCAGCAGGTGACGTGGGAAATCCTAGATATGCTTTGGAGCTGGCGCAAGGATGAGGATTTACGGCGAGTCGTGGCGATCGCGGTCGGCTGCTTTCTCATCTTGGCGGGCCTGCTGCTGCACCGCTACTTCACCTATTACGCCTCCTACGATCAGGGCATCTTCAATCAGGTCTTTTGGAACAATGCCCACGGCAATTTTTTCCAGAGCACGCTGTCATCGCAGCTATCGACCAATGTGATTCATGCCGGGGAGTTGCCTAGCGTGAACTATCGTCGGCTGGGCCAGCATTTCACTCCCGCACTGCTGATGTGGTGGCCGCTTTACAAGCTGTTGCCGGCTCCAGCAACGTTGTCAGTGCTGCAGGCGGCCTTTGCGGCGATCGCGGGCCTGCTGCTCTACTGCCTAGCCCGCTGTCATCTAGGCCATCGGTTGTCGTTGGCCATCATGGTGAGCTTTTATGGAGCGCTGGCGGTGCTCAATCCCTATCTGGCAAATTTTCACGATTTAGGGCAAATTCCGCTGCTAATCTTTGGCCTGCTGTTGGCGATGGAATACCGTCGCTGGAGGATTTTTGGGCTGCTGTGTTTGGCAATTTTAACCGTGCGGGAAGACAGCGCGATCGCCCTATTTGGGGTCGGTGCCTACCTGCTAACCAGTCGCCGCCATCCTTGGATTGGTACCGGAGTCTGTGCTCTGAGTGTCGGCTACTTCGTGCTGGTCACCAATGTATTGATGCCAATATTTTCCGATGACATTTCTAAACGCTTTATGATCGAAGAGTTTGGCCAATATATTGACAATGAAGAAGCTTCTACCTTACAGGTGCTCTGGGCGATGATCAGCCAGCCCGGGCTGCTGCTGCGAGAACTGATTTCTCCCCTCGACGGCACCCTGGAATACCTCGCCGGCCACTGGCTGCCGCTGGCGTTCGTGCCCGCCTTGTCCCCCACCAGCTGGATTATGTCGGGGCCGCCGCTGCTGAAGCTAACTCTGACAGAGGGCGATTCGGGGCTGGATACCAGCATTCGCTATGCGCTCAATGTGGTGCCAGGCATGTTTTATGGCGCCATTATCTGGTGGTCCGGCCAAGGTTGGCGGCGCTTTACGCAACCGGTGACAGCCTTGGCGAGCCGTCGGCCTTCACGCAACTTTCGTCGCTTTTGGAGCTTTTGTCTGGTCGTCTCTTTGATAATCGTGCCCCTAGCGAATCCTAGCCGAGCATTTTCGTTTATCGTGCCGGACTCATTCCAGCCCTGGGTTTACGTGCCGCTGCCGAAACAGTGGCAGCGCGCTCAGCAAATTAATCAACTATTGGCCGCAATTCCTCCTGATGCCAGCGTCACCGCTTCGACCTATATCGTGCCCCACGTTTCAGGGCGCCGGGCAATTCTGCGCATGCCCCGCATTGACTATTTGAATGATGCCGGAGACGTACAAACGGTCGATTACATTGCCGCCGATTTTTGGCGGCTGCGACGCTATCAGGTCGCGTTTGGCCGCGATCGCGATCGCTACGAAACTTTTGTTCCTTTTATCAATAGCCTCATTGACAGCGAGCAATATGGCCTGATTGAGGCTCGCGATGGCCTGATTTTACTGCAGCGCAACCAACCGTCTAATTCGACCGCGCTGAACGACTGGCAAGCCTTTCTATCTGATGATGAAATATAAATACGCCTGTATTAAATTTACCCCCGGTTAGCCCCGTCACCCAGTATCGTAGAGCTATGGGATATGTGCCGCTGCACCACAAATATCGGCCTCAGACCTTCACCGAGTTGGTGGGGCAAACTGCGATCGCCCAAACTCTGAGCCATGCCCTCGAACAGCAGCGCATTGCTCCGGCCTATCTGTTTTGCGGTCCGCGCGGCACCGGCAAAACCTCCAGCGCTCGGATTTTAGCCAAGTCGCTAAACTGTCTGTCACATGCGGTGCCAAGTCCCCAACCCTGTGGCCAGTGTGAGGTCTGTCGCGGCATCAGCAGCGGCTCCATTCTCGACATCGTGGAAATTGACGCTGCCAGCAACACCGGCGTTGACAATATTCGCGAGCTGATCGAACGGGCTCAGTTTGCGCCTGTTCAATGCCGGTACAAGGTTTATGTGGTGGACGAATGTCACATGCTCAGTACGGCGGCGTTCAATGCGCTGCTGAAGACGCTGGAGGAACCGCCGGAGCAGGTAATTTTTGTGCTGGCGACCACCGATCCGCAGCGGGTGCTACCCACGATTATTTCTCGCTGTCAGCGGTTTGACTTTCGCCGGATTCCGCTGGAGGCCATGGTGACGCATTTGCAGGCGATCGCCCAGCAGGAATCGATTGACATTACGGAAGAGGCGGTGCGGCTAGTGGCCCAAATTGCCCAAGGGGGACTGCGCGATGCTCAGAGCCTGCTGGATCAGCTCAGTCTGTTGGCGCCGCCCATTAGTGCCGAAAAGGTTTGGGACCTCGTCGGCGCGGTGCCGGAACGTGATTTGTTGGAATTAGTGCAGGCGATCGCCGCTGATGATGGCGTCACCACTCTCGATACCGTGCGTCGACTGATGGATCGAGGCCGCGAGCCGATGATTGTGTTGCAAAATCTGGCCGGCTTTTATCGGGATTTGACAATTGCCAAGACGGCCAGCGATCGAGCTGACTTAGTGCCCGTCACCCCGCCAACATGGCAGGCCATGACGGAATTTAGCCAATCGTTGGCGCTGCCCCTGCTGTTGACGGGTCAACAGACCCTGCGCGAAGCCGAAATTCAAATCCGCAACACCACCCAACCGCGACTCTGGCTGGAAGTCACCTTGATGAATTTGCTGCCATCAGCTCAAGCTACGGCTGTAGCTATAGCAGCTAAACCAGGTCCCGCCACTCCAGTGGGCGCTTCAGCCTTGCCAACCACGGCGCCGCCTGCCTCGCCAGCCGCGCCCAACCGCTTCACTCCAAAAGTTCCGCCGGCTGTGCCGACATCACCGCCCAGTCCGCCAGTTTCCCAACCCGTAGCGTCCAATCCTTCAGCCAGCCCGCCAAAGCCGGTTCCCTCTGCCCCTGCCGCTAAATCGTCGTCGGAGCAGCCGCCGTCCGCAGTTCCTCAGCCCGCCGCTGCCGATTCATCGCCCGATCTCGTTGCCCTGTGGGCACAGGTGATTACCTTGGTCAAGCCCATGGGAACGCGAGCCTTGCTGCAGCAGCAGGGACATTTAATTGGTTATGACGGCAGGGCAGCTCGCGTCGGTATTCGATCGCAAAATTTGCTCAAGATGGCCCAGAGCAAGCTGCCAAATATTGAAGCAGCGTTTCAGCAGTTGCTCGACCAACCCGTTAAGGTCTCTCTGGAGGTGGCAGACGCACCGCCGGCTAATTCAGGAGCACCGGCTCCAGCGGGCGACCATTCTGGGGCACAGCCCGCGAAACCTGTACCAAATCGACCAACAGCAGTTCCAGCCGTTGAGTCGCCAAACGCTGAACCACCAGCGGCTGCTGCAGCCCCGATCTCCCCAGCAACGAACGCGCCGGCTCACCCCTGGCAACTGGAGTCTGACTTGGATCGCGCAGTCAAAAGCTTTGCGGAATTCTTTAATGGGCAGGTCGTTGATCCCGACAGTGAGGAAGACGAGGGCGATGAGCGCCAGCAGAAATCCAAGAAAAATGCGAACGCTGCTGCCAAACCGCCACCGCCAGACGACAATGTGCCTTTTTAGCGGTAGAAGGCATGTCGCTTAGGGTGACACAAACTGCATCAACGTCACCTCCCACACGAGGCGCGGCTGTACAAACCGCCGTAAATGAATGCGTGCCTGTTCTAAAGTTTGTAGGGCAGCGGGCGATCGCTGGTTAGCCCAAATCACCTGTTGCCAATAATCCACTAGCCACAGCTGCGACTCGGTATCCATTTCCTTGCTAATCCGGCGCGCTAAGTCCAGGGCTGCCCGCAGGTCGGCAGGCTTCTGGCTGAGGGCGGCTACTAAATCAGTGGGTAAAGTGTTGAGCTGCTGCCATGCGGCGATCGCCTTGCCAGGACTGCCCTGGGCCAGCGCCAAAATATCTGTCCGTGACAAAATCTCGGCGTGGCCGGTCTGCTGCAGAATAGCTGCCATGGGATCAGCCGACAACCGCCGAAAAGGAATCGTCTGGCACCGCGAAATAATGGTGGTCAGTAGGCGGGCACTGTCTTCAGCTAGCAGAATCAAGGTGGCAGCCCCAGGCTCTTCCAGGGTTTTAAGCAGGCCATTGGCGGGCGCTTCCGCCATCGTTTCGGCCCCTTCAATCACGACCACGGCGCGATTCGCCTCCAGGGTTGGACGCGACAAAAACCGGACAATGTCGCGAATTTGCTCTAGGCGAATCTGGGGTGGACTTTTGCGCTTGAGGTCAAGTTCTTCCGCCTCGGCGACGGCGACCGGCTTGCCCTTGTGTAAATAAGTGGGCTCCACCCACAGTAAATCGGGATGATTGCGATCGCCAATGCGCCGTCGCAGGATCTCTGTATTAGCCGTCACGGTCGGCCTGAGCAAACATTCCGCAAACCTCAGTGCCGCTAACCGGCGACCAATGCCAGCGGGACCCACAAACAGATAGGCCGGAGCAATGCGTTCCTGGGCGATCGCCTGACTCAGCAACGCCACGGCGGTCTCTTGCCCTAGTAGGTCAGCAAACGTTTCCCGTACCATGTCTTGAGTCGCTGCTCCATCACAAGTTGAATCTGCTGGGCCACTGCTGCTGCAGACTGACCCGCATCGATGCTAACAATCCGATTGGGATGCTGTTCGGCCAGCGTCTCAAATCCTTGCTGCACCTGCTGATGAAACTCTAAGCTGGTTTGCTCAATGCGGTCGAGCTGGCCGCGAGAGCGGCTCCGGCCCAGTCCCGCTGCCGCATCAAGCTGCAGCCAAAAGGTCAAGTGACCGGCAATACCTTCGGTGGCGATCGCGTTTAGCTGTTCAATTAGGGATAAACTCAGCCCCCGACCGTAGCCTTGATAGGCTACTGTGGAGTCGATAAAGCGATCGCACAGGACCCAACTGCCCGCCTGCAAAGCCGGACGAATAACTTCTTCCATATGCTGAGCGCGATCAGCGGCATACAGCAGCAGTTCGGCCCGCGCCCCCAGTGCCGTTTCAGATTGGCTATCGAGCAGCAGCGATCGCAGCGATTGGCCTAACCGCGTACCCCCTGGTTCACGGGTTACCACAATATCGGGCACCATTCCCGCCTGCTGCAGCTTCTGAAAAATCGGGTGAGACTGTAGCCATTGGCGCAGTTGAGCCAGCTGCGTGCTCTTGCCGCTGCCTTCAACGCCCTCAAAAACGATCAGTTTTCCCTGCATATCACTGCCACTGGAAGATGTCCTCGACCCTAGGTCAATCTTACCTAGGTCAATCTTAAAGGTATCGGGTAGTTCTGCATCACCCGAATCGACATCCGATCGCATCGCCGGCACGATACTGTTTGTCCAAGATCACATGATCAGCTTAGCTACACAGGGCAGCACCGAGTTTGGCTTCGCAAAAGGCTTTTTCATCGCCACTGAGGTCAGCCATCTCAACGTCGCGGCGTAAAACAATGCCGTTATGTCCGGTCAGAAAGCGAGGTAGTTCCCTATCCTCAATCAGCGCCATTGTCTGAATGTCGTAGGTGTTGTAACGAGTCAGTTCTCCATCAGGAGAGTCGAAGTCAACGTCCAATACCGTAATCGCTTTCCAGGGGGGCAGATCGCTGTCGATCAGGGGACGCGGCCCGGAACCAATAATGCCCATATGCAGCAGTTGCAGATCGCCCCGGTGGCCAGGATAGTAGGCGTGATGATGGCCGCTGATGTAAGTGTGAACGTCATATTTTTCCAACATGGCGCGCAGTTGGTCAGCATTGGCCATGACTTCGCCGGGCTCATTGCGGCCAACGGCGACGGCGTATAAAGGGAGGTGGCCCAGCATCACTCGCATGCGGGCATTTTGGGCCGCATCACTCGCTAGCGCATTCTCAACCCAGGCCAGTTTGTCAGCCGGAATTTGGTTGGAGGAGCCATCCCAAGACAAGAAAAATACGTCGTTATGGCGAAAGGTGTAGTAGAACGGAAAGTCAAAGCGGTCAACGAACTCCACGCCGGGATCGTGCTGCGGTGCTTGCCAGTAGGCGGCGGCGAGGTCACGCTCCTGCTGGAACAGGGGCTGATCATTAATACCCAAAGCTCCAGAAGCGTCGTGGTTGCCTATCGTGAAGCCGTAGGGCAGTTCGGCCTCTCTAAGGGGAGCGGCAACGTGTTCATCAAAGGCGGCCCACATGGCTTGAAGTTGATCGGGCGTCAGTGAGAGGTCTTGGCCCGCGATCATGTCGCCGCTGCACACGACCAAGTCTGGATTCCAGAAGGGAATCAGGGCCATGGTTTTGTCGATATCCGGATCGTAGTCAGTGGAACCATACACGCCATTCAGATCGCTCATTACCACCATGCGCAAATCGCCTCGCGGCGGATTGTCGGGAGCCTGTGGCAGGCTGGCTAGCAACGCTTGAGTGGCGGGGGGTAATGGCTTAGAAGTGGCATCTGCCGATTCCTGTTCGATCGCTGCCGGAGCAGCTGACTCAGTTGTCGCCATCTCTGTGTCAGCGGACGAGGTGGCAGGCGGGATGACGGTTTGGGTACAGGCAATCACGAGGCTACTGATCAGTCCTAACGCGATGCCCGTCAAAAATCGCTGCCAGTTCATAACCCCTCACGAGTCGTAAGACGATCTACGGCCCATACTTTACCCCAAGATTTGGTAAATGAGGCAGACGCGATCGCTCAAAATCTCGACGCTCATCGACTAGCATTACCATGCTCACCGCGATGACTTTGCCCGGCTATAAAAGACTAAATACTTACCGATGCTTGAGAGATACGCCAGACAGAGCCCTGTATTTTTAGCCGTTGGCCTTTCGCTGCTGGTGGTGGGACTCTTGCTCAATCTATGGTGGAGTAACAACGGTCGCATTTTTTGGTCATTGTGGCTGTTCAATTGCTCCCCAGGAGCATCGCTGCTGCTAACCGGATACCTAGTCTCACGGACCCAGCGAAAACGCTGGCTGTGGCGTTCAGCCGGCATACTGCTGACGCTATCACTGACTGTTATTTTCGTGCTGGTTAACCTACTCATTTACTTTTTTGTCAATACGGCAAAACCAATTACGGACATTGACCAGTACGCCGCAGTGCGATCGCAGGTTGACGATGCCGGGTATTCCGTTCAACACTTTCCGCAAAACATTCCCCCAGAAGCGACCGAGGCAAAGCTTTACTACCAGTTAGCTGCTCTTCCGGGCGAAATGTCACTACAGTTGGGGCTATCGCTCCCCATCGAAAGACTTAGCAGTCTCAAAGCCGACTTCGCATCCCAGGCGCAATGTCAGGTTTCTGCCGCAACTCTCGACGACTCTGAGTGTGGGCAGCCGGTTCTCGTACCCAGGTTTCTGGTAGGCGATCACGACACCCAACAATTTCCCGACACTTACACGCTGATATTCTTAAGTGATCCTGATCGGAACTTATACAGTCGCGGTGTTGCCTTCAGTGAATCAGCCGCCGAGGTGGTTTATTGGTTAGAAGATGGCACGTAGATCTCACAAGCATGTGGTTTTAGATAACTTGATTAAATTGGTCTTTATGATTGCCTCTGAAACCAGGTGCCAAGCTACTCCAGACTGGAACTTATTGCTCCTTCGAGTACAGCAATCTTTGCGAAAAGCAACAGGTTATACAAAACAATCGGCGTCTATTATCAATCCTTAAATTGAGTTCTATCTAGAAGAGTTTCGTTTCTGAATCTAGCTTTTGCTGAGCGATATCCTTTCTAATGACTAAGCGATCGCGTTTGTTTTACCCTAGGAAAAAGCCCCATGACAAATCATCTCTTTCAGCGTCTTTCTCGTCGTCAAGTCGTTCGCGGACTCATGGCGACGACAGCCTTTGGTGTGGTGACCAAGTTTGGGACTGCCTGCAGTCCGGCTGCCGACAGTGGAACACCTACTGATGATGCTGCGAGTGGAGATGCGGGCGGTGAAAACCTGGTTGTCGGCTTTATTTATGTGGGGCCAAAGGATGACTTTGGCTATAACCAGGCCCATGCCGAAGGGGCGGCAGCCATGATTGCCAACGTTCCTGGTATCACCCTAGTGGAAGAAGCGAGCGTCCCTGAGACGACAGCAGTGGCAGAGGCCATGCGCAGCATGATCGAAATTGATGGCGCCAAAGTTCTCTTTCCCACATCATTTGGCTACTTTGATCCCTACATCCTGGAGCTAGCGGAGGAATTTCCCGACGTCCAATTCTTCCACGCCGGTGGCCTTTATCAAGACGGCGTGCATCCTGATAACGTGGGCAGCTACTTTGGCTACATCGACGAAGCCCAATACGTCGCGGGTGTGGTCGCGGGCCATATGACCCAGTCGGGCAAACTGGGGTTTGTGGCCGCTAAGCCGATTCCCCAGGTGCTGCGCAACATTAATGCGTTTACTCTGGGAGCTAAATCGGTGAAGCCCGAAATTACGACGCAGGTCATCTTTACGGGGGATTGGGCGCTGCCGGTAAAAGAGGCGGAGGCAACCAACAGCATGGCCGATCAGGGCATTGACGTAATCACCTGTCACGTCGATAGTCCTAAAGTCGTGATTGAAACGGCAGAAAAACGCGGGATTTTCTCTAGCGGCTATCACGCCAATCAGGCCCCGCTGGCCCCAGACGGCTACCTCACGGGCGCGGAGTGGGACTGGTCCAGCATCTACACCCAGCTGGGTGAACAATTTGTGGCGGGTCAGACGCTAATGGCGGGCGATATTCCCCATATTTTACGGGGAGGGCTGGCCGGTAATTTCTGTAAGCTGTCAGACTATGGTGCTGCCGTCAGCGAAGAAGCCAAGGCGGATGCGGACGCGGCCCAGGCGCAGCTTGAAAGCGGCGAGTTGGTGATTTATCAGGGTGAACTGAAAGACAATCAGGGCAATGTAATTTTGGCCAGTGAGGAAGAGTACAAGCAGGACAACATCGAACTGGAGAAGATGGACTATTTGATTGAAGGAGTTGAAGGGAGCATCGATGGCTAGCGCCAATTTTGGATTTTAGATTGCCGATTGTAAGTTCGAGAACGCTGGACTGACGCGCCTTTGATTGCCAATTCTGTCCCTCTAGCTTTGGCCAAAAAGAACGCTGTCAGGAAGACGATCGCGTCACCAAAATACATAGACCAACGTTAAAGCCCAGAGCGATCTCTCTGGGCTTTATATTTCAGGCTATTTGGCCATTGGCGCAACGGGGACGGGACTACATCATGCCCATACCGCCCATGCCACCCATACCGCCCATGCCACCCATACCGCCCATGCCACCCATACCGCCCATGCCGGGATCGCCACCAGCCGGAGCTGGGGGTTCAGGCTTCTCAACCACCAAGGCTTCAGTCGTTAGCACCATGCCGGCGATCGAGGCCGCATCCTGCAGGGCCGAACGCACCACTTTTGCCGGATCAATAATGCCGCTGGCAATCAGGTCTTCAAATTCACCGTTCAGGGCGTTGTAGCCCATGTTGAATTCGAGCTCGCGGGCTTTCTCAACAATGACGGAGCCTTCACCACCGGCGTTATCCACAATCTGACGCAGAGGCGCTTCCAGCGCTTTGATGACGATATCAACCCCAACCTGCTCTTCCACCACCGACAGAGAAGACTTCAGCTCTTCCAACTTAGCGGCAAGATGCAGCAGAGTCGCGCCACCACCGGGAACAATGCCTTCATCAACAGCCGCTTTCGTAGCGCTGAGAGCATCTTCAATGCGCAGTTTGCGATCCTTTAGCTCGGTTTCAGTCGCTGCTCCTACCTTAATGACGGCAACGCCGCCGGCTAGCTTAGCCAAGCGCTCAGAAAGTTTCTCTTTGTCGTATTCGGAGTCAGTGCGCTCTAGTTCTTGGCGAATCTGAGCTACCCGCGCCTGCACATCCGCTTCGTTGCCCGCATCAGAAACCAAAGTCGTCGTGTCTTTGGTGATGGTGACTTTGCGAGCAACGCCCAACATCTCAATGCTAGCCGCCTCTAGACTGAGGCCAATGTCTTCAGAAATCACTTGACCGCCGGTCAGTACGGCAATGTCCTGCAGCATGGCCTTGCGGCGATCGCCGAAGCTCGGCGCTTTCACGGCTGCCACATTTAACACGCCCCGCGCCTTGTTGACTACCAATGTCGCCAACGCCTCGCCTTCAATATCCTCTGCCACAATCAGCAGTGGTGCACCGGCCTGGGCAATTCGCTCCAGGACCCCGACTAAATCTTGTATCGAGCTGATTTTTTTGTCGGTGATCAAAATTCGCGCGCCTTCCAATTCCGTCACCATGCGCTCTTGATCGGTAACGAAATAAGGAGAAAGATAGCCGCGATCGAACTGCATACCCTCAACAACTTCGAGTTCCGTCGTCAAGGACTTGGACTCTTCAACGGTAATCACCCCATCTTTGGTGACTTTTTCCATCGCCTCAGAAATCATCTGACCGACTTCGTCGTCACTGCCAGCAGACACTGCCGCAACTTGGGAAATTTCATTGCCAGTGACCGGCTTAGCAGCAGCTTCAATACCGGCCACCACTTCAGCCACCGCTTTATCAATGCCGCGCCGCAGGCTAACCGGGTTGCTGCCAGCAGCAACGTTCTTCAATCCTTCACGGATGATGGCCTGAGCCAGCACAGTAGCGGTTGTCGTGCCGTCGCCCGCCAAATCTTTAGTCTTGGAGGCCACCTCTTGGATCAGCTTAGCTCCAGTGTTTTCGTAAGGATTTTCTAAGTCAATTTCTTTGGCAATGGTGATACCGTCGTTAACAATCTGCGGCGCACCAAACTTTTTTTCTAAAACAACGTTACGGCCCTTTGGTCCCAGGGTGATTTTAACGGCATCAGCTAAGGAGTTGACTCCCTTTTCCAGAGCCTGCCGCGACGCTTCATCAAATACGACTAGTTTCGCCATGTCCCACTCTATTCTCTCTGCAAATGAAACATTAGCACTCAATAATGCAGAGTGCTAACCATACACACAATATCCTCGGAATTATTCGGCTATAAGTCGCAATAACCGATCCTTAGTACATCCGATGTCTATTGATAAAGTTGGTTGAATTGTTTCAACATTTAGTGAATCAGCCCTGGCGATTACCGTGAGCTCTTGAAACAGGCCCTAACCATCCCCGCCTGTTTCGTTTAAAGCAAATACAAGTAGAATAATGTGACAGTACGCTGCGTTGATTTTTTTTGCCTGCAAGAAATTTACTTCTCTGTCAATCTAGTTAGACAAAACTGACGGGTTGACCTTGAATTTGCCGCTCTCGAATCCGATGTAGGCGGGATTGTTACATAGAAATCAGACTTTTCAATGTTCAGATAATACTTAGTCAAGTTACACCCAATCGCAGTCAGTTTTCCCAAAGGATTTGAATCCAATCTTTCTGGTATTCTCCATACTAAAACTTGATTATCAAATCCAGATGAAGCTAGTTTAGTGTTGTCCTGAGGGTCAAATACAACTCTTGTGACCTGCCTCCTATGATTGAAAAGAGTTAACAGCTCATTTCCTGACTGAGTAGCCCAAAGTTTAACTGTCGTATCCCGGCTACTCGACGCTAATATTTTGCCGTCTTGACTAAAATCTAAGCCGGTAACTTTATCTTCATGGCCGTTTAGAGTCCGAATTAAGTTTCCTTCAACCGTCCATAGCTTGATTTCTCCATCTTCTCCCCCCGTGGCAAACTCATCGGGATTATTGGGGTTGAAGGTAACCTTTAAAATGCCGCCGACATGCGTCTCCTCCGACGCCACCACTTGAGACAAGCGGTTTAGAGCAATTTGCGGCGGCGGCTCGCTGTCCATTTCGTGGGGCTGGGGCAATGACTTAACCACCTGGTAAATGTCGACGTTGCCATCCGCCTCTTCCCCAGCTTGACCAATCGTTGGTTGGGAAACGATAACGAGCTTTTGGCTATCTGAACTAAAGCTTAAATTCGTCACACTATGCCCCACTTCATAGTGGCCTAAGCTACGCCCCTTAGTATCCCAAAATCTCACCGTGCCGTCACTCGCGCCCGAGGCAATAAATTCCCCATTCGGGCTAAAACGCACCACTAAAACCTCAGGCAAGACTGTCTCTGCCGTGACTGCTTCGTCAGGGGATTGATGCCACCACTCCGCCATGGGACTATCGGTACCCTGAAAGGCATCCGGCTGCCATACCTTGATGCCGCCCTTCGAGTCACCTGCCACCAGCAAACGGCCAGAAGGGTTATAATGCACAGAGAGGAGATCGCCCAGGCTAACTGCCTGAATATGGGAAATGCGAGCATGGTCTCGCAGCCGCCACAGACTTATTGTTTTAACACCGGCGGAGGCGAGAACTTGACCATCCGGGCGAAAGGCCACATCGTAAATACGTCCCTCGTGTGGCAAGGGTCGGACATCGTTGTTGATGCGCCAGATGCGCACGGTGCCATCGCGGCTGCTCGAGGCTAAGTAAGTAACTCCAACTTCGGTCTCACTGTAGGGATCATCCTTTAATAGCGAAGAAAACGCTAATCCGAGAACTTCGTCCTGGTGTCCTTCGATGACATCCAGCAACGCGCCATCGGCCGTAAGCCAGAGCCGAATCGTATCGTCGGCACTTGCCGATGCTAAGTACAGGCCATCCGGACTGAACCGAATGCGTAACACCGCATCCTGATGTCCCTTCAGCGTGAAGGGTTGCAAGTCATCGAGTGAAATCTCGCGATCGCGAAGCTCAAATGCAGTTCGTAAATCCTGAATCCGCCAAAGCTTGATATTACCGTCTTCATCGGCGGAGGCTAGCCGATTATCGCGGGGGTGAAACGCCACACGGGTAAAGCCGACATGGCTGGGTAATTGGGCCACGCGATCGCCTGCCACATCCCAGACCTTGAGCAAGCCATTGTTGCCGCTAATAGCCACATACTTGCCATCCTGACTGTACATGGCATCAATCACGGTATCGCCAGCATCCAGAGAGTCGATCAGGGTGCCACTTTCCAGGGACCAAATTTTGACCATTCCCGACGCATCTGCGGCCACCAAGCGCCGACCCTGAGGGTCAAAATCCAGGGCAAACACGGGATTGTCATCATGGGACAACTTATGGAGCAACGTAAAAGAGTCCAGCCCTCGGGCCTGAAGCAGGTGGAAATTGCCATCAAATCTTCCGGCAGCAGTATACTGACTACCTCGTCGCCAAAGATTGACTTTGCCATCAAAGCCAGCGGAAGCCACATACTGGCTCCCCGGACTCACGCGCACACGCACAATCTCGCCTTGATGGGCTTCTGGCAACGTACGGAGCCACTGGCACGATGAGCCGGGGGACTCTGAAGTGTCTCTCTCCGCAAAGAGAAAGGACTCCAGCCCCAGACGAACGGTCTTCCAGTTTTCAGAAAAACTCGTTCGGCCCGCTTTTCTCGAGTACGCGCTGGTAAAGGAACGAATTTGACAACTCCAGAGATTGACCTCACCGTCATAACTGCCGGTAGCGAAAAAATCGCCATCAGAACTATGGGCCACATCTACCACTCGGTCACTATGACGCTTCATGGGATTCGTGATGGGCGCAGCAAAATTCCAGGCCCTCACGGTTTGGTCTTCGCCCACAGAAACGAGTTGCCTGCCCGCTGGACTGAACTCGACATCGTAAACTGCTTGCTCATGGCCAATTAAAACATTAAGTTCCCGAAGGTCAATTGTTTCTTTCGCTAGCGCATTGGTAGTTCTAAGCCTTAAATTTGGGCGCAAAGGCTTTAAGTAGTAGCGGTTTTCCAGTCTCTGACCGGCTCGCAATGCAGTCATCAAACTGTCTATTCCTCCGGGCCTTGCCTCAAATGGAGCTAATAGTGCTTCTAACTCAGCTAGTTGAGAAAATATGACTGCTATCAAAGCCATAACAAATCCGGCTAATGGAAAAGTTGCAACTGCAAGAAAGGCCCTTCTTTGACGAAATAATTTCTGTCGTTCGTGGGCTAAAAGGGTTCTGTCACTTTCATTCAGATACTCAATTTGAAGAGGATGTAAATCAGGTGCCAGAAAAACATCACTTTGCTGACGCTGTTTCCCAGTACGCCGCTCTAACCATTTCTGAGTCTGCGAGTATTCTTCTTTATCCAAGAGCAATCGATCTCGCCGTTGCTGTTGATACCAGGCAAAAGCTTTGTTATAAAGCCAGTTATACTCTTTAGTATCCTGAAAATCAGTTCTAATTGTTTCAACTAGCCTCTCAATCGCATCAAGGTAGGGCTGTCGTTCAAAAGAAATATAGTTGACTTTAGAAAGTCCAGTATTTTCGAAGATATCTCCCGCATAGTCATGCTTGCAAACAACGGGAATAATACGACACCCACAATTCGTTGCTGTATTGAGTTCCCAGAGACAATGCCTTGAGTTAAGTGAGTCTTTACTGATTACAAAAACAAAGGTGTGGACAGCTCGAATTCCTTCTTCTACCTCTTCACGCCAATCTGCAGCAATCGGAATATTCTCCCAGTCCAACCATGGAATAAGGTTTTTATCCTTGAGATCAGAGGCAACTTTTTCTGCAAAATCTCTATTCTTTCGCGAATAAGAAATGAATACGTCAGGTGCACTCCCTTGAAAGTAATTTCTTTGATCAATCTCACTCGATTGGTTTTCCAAGAAACTTAAAAAGTCTTTCTGGTCTTGAGTTATCAACAAAGATAATTCTGGGCGAGATTCAATTAAATCAACTTGTTTCTTAGTTTCTTCAAGATCACCCTGAGAGAGTGGCAGAGATTTTTTGCCTTGCTGCTGCCACTCATAAGCTCGCAAAAGGAGTTTTGTATGAGTAATAGCAAGTGCAATGTCTTCTGAAATCTCAGTAAAAATTTGCTGTTCTTCGTCTGATAAAATAGGCACCCAGCAGAGCTTGTCGAGACCGAGGTCTGCTAAATTTGCATCACTCAGCGATTTCCTCATGGCCAGAAAAATTAATTTATCCTGCCTCAATGCCTGCTGTAATTCATCCTGAAGTTCATAAGGCACTTCCTCCGAAGCAAGCAACATTAAAAATAACGAATCACTCTCTTCAATTCCTTGATCAAATGTTTCTACTAAGCTATCGTCTAGAATCGTATTCAGTTCACCGACCCAAGGCTGCACCCCTGCATTTCTCAGAGAACCTTCGAAAGACTTGATAAGATGACTTTCATTCTCTGTAAACGCAACAAAAGTGTTCCAACGATTAGGAAGGAAGAAATAAGACTGCTGATCAATATCGATTTCTGGCAGCCGATATGCTAAAAATAATTTTTCTCTATTCGCTGAATTTCTAAGAGTCATAACATTAAACTAAGTAATTTCAAGTTTTGACTCTGTTCGATTACACTTTTTGAAGCAGATAACCACAGACCGGCCAATTATATTCTTTCCTTTTGAGTGACAAAGCCCAACCTCAATATTTAGGTGATAGCACCATGGAAAAATATCACCTGCTCTCATCGTTCAAAGACATTCAGCAATACTGATGTAAGTAAACCTAATTGGGCGCAGCCCTGAGTTTATAAAACTCTTACTATGTCTTGGATGACGCGCCAACTTAGTAGACCTCTTGCAAATTAGCCCTAGAGCACCTTGTCAAGGGTGATGCGAAGGAGAAAACATTAGGATGTTGTACGAAACTCAAACTCCTGATGTCAATTCATACCCTACCTCAGACCCTTACGGCTAAGCAGTTTAAGCGT
>JBCCJU010000054.1:0-33096 GCA_039027715.1 Cyanobacteria bacterium P01_C01_bin.120 | reverse complement strand
GTGGGTTTAGGTTTGAACCTGCGGGCCTATGACTTCGTGTCGCAGGAAATCCGCGCGGCGGAGGACCCTGAGTTTGAGACCTTCTACACGAAGAACATTTTGCTGAATGAAGGTATCCGGGCATGGATGGCACCGACCGACCAGCCCCATGAGAAGTTTGTATTCCCTGAGGAGGTTCTACCCCGTGGTAACGCTCTCTAGTAATTCCTACATCGGTGGGCGCGACCAGCAATCTTCAGGTTTTGCCTGGTGGTCTGGTAATGCTCGCTTAATCAATCTGTCGGGTAAGCTGTTGGGTGCTCACGTCGCCCATGCTGGCCTAATTGTCTTCTGGGCAGGCGCGATGACCTTATTCGAGGTCGCGCACTTTGTCCCTGAGAAGCCGCTTTATGAGCAAGGCTTCATTTTGTTGCCCCATTTGGCAACTCTAGGCTGGGGCGTTGGCCCTGGTGGTGAAATCATTAATACATTTCCCTACTTTGTAGTGGGTGTTTTACATTTGATTTCCTCTGCAGTCTTGGGCCTAGGTGGTATTTATCACGCCATTCGTGGTCCCGAAATGTTGGAAGAATATTCTTCTTTCTTCGGCTACGACTGGAAAGATAAGAACCAAATGACCAACATCATTGGTTATCACCTGATCTTGTTGGGGCTAGGAGCTTTCCTATTGGTGCTGAAGGCGACCTTCTTCGGTGGCGTATATGACACTTGGGCGCCGGGTGGTGGTGCGGTTCGTGTCATCACGAATCCCACGCTTAACCCTGTGAAGATCTTTGGCTACGTCTTGGGTTCTCCCTTTGGCGGCGACGGCTGGATTGTCGGCGTCAACAGCATGGAAGATATCATCGGCGGTCACATTTGGGTCGGCATCCTCTGCATCAGCGGTGGCATCTGGCACGTTTTGACCAAGCCGTTTGGTTGGGCTCGTCGGGCCTTTGTTTGGTCCGGTGAGGCCTATCTTTCCTACAGCTTGGGCGCTCTGTCTCTGATGGGCCTGATCGCTGCTTGCTACGTTTGGTTTAACAACACTGCTTATCCCAGTGAGTTCTATGGTCCTACCAGTTCTGAGGCTTCTCAGGCTCAGGCCATGACCTTCTTGGTGCGTGACTTGCGTTTAGGTGCCAACATTGGTTCCGCTCAGGGTCCCACTGGTTTGGGTAAGTATTTGATGCGTTCTCCTACTGGTGAGATTATCTTCGGTGGTGAGACCATGCGTTTTTGGGACTTCCGTGGTCCCTGGTTGGAGCCCTTACGTGGTCCCAACGGTCTGGATCTAGACAAGATGCAGAATGATATTCAAGATTGGCAAGTTCGCCGTGCGGCTGAGTATATGACTCACGCACCGTTGGCTTCCATCAACTCTGTGGGTGGTGTCATCACTGAGATTAACTCCGTGAACTATGTGAACCCCCGTCAGTGGTTGGCTGCATCTCACTTTATTCTGGGCTTCTTCTTCCTGATTGGTCACCTGTGGCACGCGGGTCGTGCTCGGGCGGCAGAAGCAGGCTTTGAGAAGGGGATTGACCGTGCGACTGAGCCGGTATTGGCCATGGATGACCTGGACTAAGATCCAGTTTTGACAGCTTACGGGTTTTACTACCCAGCGAAACCAGCTCCTGCGGTAATCGTGGGAGCTGGTTTCATTTTGCAGATAATTTTGAAGGGCAGTGCGATCGCATAAGTTTGAGAGTCAGGCGCAAGCCTTGCCGTCGCGAGGAGGTTGCATCCTTCAGGCCTATGGTTGAAAGGACCAATCCAGCGACCGGTCAAGGCAGTTTTCGAGTTCGGCACCTGAATTTTGTGGCAGCGGCTAGTATCCGCTCTTTAAAGCCCGCTCAACCTCGCGTTTTTCTTGCTTGCGCTTGAGCGAATCGCGTTTATCATGCAGCTTTTTACCCTTGGCCAGAGCTAGCGTCACCTTAATCCAGCCGCGCACCACGTAAATTTTGAGAGGCACGAGCGTCAACCCCTTTTGTTCAACCTTGCCAATCAGTTTGCGAATCTCGCCCTTATGCAGCAGCAGCTTGCGAGTACGGCGTGGGTCGTGATTGTATTGCTGAATGGTGGTGCTGTGGGGCGAAATATGGACATTGTGTAGCCAAATTTGACTATCTTTGACTTGGGCAAATCCATCTCGTAGATTAGCCTTGCCTGCCCGAATAGATTTAACTTCGGTGCCTTTTAGTTCGATTCCCGCTTCATAAGTTTCTAAAATTTCGTATTGGTAGCGAGCCTGACGGTTATCGCTCAAAATTTTATAGCCGTTACTCGAATCCGCCATATTACTTGTTTACTCCACCACAATGCACCACTCGTGCAGTTCGTACTCAACGCACCCGTGCTGCACCAGAGGATCAGCCTGGACGATCGCCTCAGCCTCGGTTAACGATGCTGCCTCGAACAGCAGCATACCGCCGCCAAGTTCGGCCCAATAGCCAGTGCGCGCCTGATGTCCTTTAGTCTGCAAGTCTTTGACATAGGCCACGTGAGCCGGCACATATTGATCAAACTTCGCTTTGTGAACGATGCCGCGCTCTATTTTGACGAACCAGGCCATAAGCAAATTCCAAACAAACGCTAGCAGATTATGCCTGCTGATAAGACAAAGGCTAAGGATGCTTCACTCCAGCGACAAGTACAGCCAGAAACTAGCTTCGCTCCTCCCCTTATCAGCATACTGATTCCTAATCTGCCATCGACTCATCGTAACGGAATTTCTTGGCTGACTGCGCATTTATGTAATCTGGTCTTTGGCGAGACGTGGAAACTGCAAGCGTTGATATGAGGACGGTTTTGAGACCACAATTGAAAATCTAAAATCGAGAATTGACATTGTTCAACTGTCCATGACTGCCAAATCCCAAACTGCCGCCTCTGTTGCCAAAAATCGTTACTTTTTAGCTCTGATACCGCCACCTGCGATTCAGGTCGAGGCTACCCAACTGAAGCATTACTTTCGGGAACACTACCGCAGCCAGGCGGCTCTCAAGTCACCCCCTCACATCACCTTGCAGGCTCCATTTGAATGGCCAGACGCCGGGCGCGATCGCCTACTGGCTACCCTGAGCAATTTTCAGTGTACGACCGCGACTGTTCCGGTGACGATATCAGGCTTTGGGGCTTTTCCACCCCGGGTGATTTATCTTGCCGTTGAACATACCGCCGCTTTGATGCAGCTCCAGATCTCGCTGAGTCAGCATCTGGCTCACCATTTAGGCATTATTGATCTGCGATCGCGCGATCTCCCCTTTCGCCCTCATCTCACTGTAGCCTTTCGCGATCTTAAGCCAGCCGCCTTTCGCAAAGCCTGGCCCGAATTTGCCCAGCGGCCAGCCAACTATGCCTTCACCGCGTCTAACTACACTTTGCTACGACATATTGGCAGGCAATGGATTTGCGAGCAAGAATTTGCTCTGCAATGACTCTCTCATACTCAAGAGAACATTCAGTGCAGCGAGCTTTCCAGATATTGAGCTACTCCACGCCCAGCGATCGCTCTTTCTCTACCGCACTTTTTCATTCTTTCTACGACATGGCCGAAGATGCTACGCTGTCGCGAGGCTCACGAGGCTGACGGTTGTTCTTCAGAAGAGGGCGATGGCATTTCGGCTTCCTCTTCTGGAGGAACTGCATCCGAATCCTCGAACACAATACGCAGCAGCGGAGGAGCGACAAACGTAGTCAAAATTACCATCACAATGATCGCTGCCTCCAGCGATTCCGATAGCGCCCCGCTGGCCGACCCGACCCCCGCAAATACCAGTCCCACTTCGCCCCGTGGAATCATGCCTACCCCAATCGCCAGCCGATTGATGCCCGGTTGACCAAAAACCGCAAATCCTGTCACGACCTTACCGATAATGGCCACCAGTACCATAAATGAGGCAATAATCAAGCCTTCGCGGTTGTCTGGATTAAGCGGATTAAGCACGCTGACGTCAGTGCGGGCTCCCACTGTGACAAAGAAAATCGGCACCAGCATGTCAGAAATTGGAATAATCTGCTCCTCCAATTCTTTATGCTTCGGCGTTTCCGCCAGAATTAGTCCAGCCGCAAAAGCACCCAAAATGGCTTCCAACTGAATCGTCGCGGCAATGTATGACAACACGAACGCAAATATCAAAGACGTGATAATCAGTTCGCCACGAGTTTGCATTTGCTCCACCAGTCCCACAAAGATGGGACTGAGTAAGCGACCCAGAAGAATTGACCCGACTAAAAACGCCGCAGCGCTGACGATCAAAATAACCACATTGGAAATCTCGATTTCGCCAGTTTTGGCCAAGCTTGCCACCACCGCCAGCACAATGATGCCGAGCACATCATCCAATACAGCAGCACCAATGATGATTTGTCCTTCCTTAGAGCCCAGCTTTTGAATCTCGGCTAGCACCTTCGCGGTAATGCCGATGCTAGTGGCCGTGAGCGCAGCTCCGGCAAAGACTGCCGGCACGGTGGCAATGTCAAAAATCGCAATCAATCCGGCGGTACCCAGGGCGAAAGGAACCACCACGCCAATAACGGCGACAACTGCTGCCTGGGGCCCCACCCGAATCAGTTCCTTCAGATCAGATTCAAGACCAATCTCGAAGAGCAGGATGATGACTCCCAGTTCAGCCAGAACCGAGACGACTTCGCTCTCGCCGCGAAAAACGGAGAGCAGCCCTTCAGCTCCTACATCGCTGGTGCGATTAACTAGCTGCATCAGCACGGAGCCAGTCTCACCGGCACCTTCGGGGAAGACAATTAGGTGCAGCGCCGAGACGCCTACCACAACCCCTCCCAGAAGCTCTCCTAAAACCGGAGGTAGGTTAATTCGGGCGCAAATTTCGCCCCCCACCTTGGCTGCCAAATAAACCGTAATGAGGCTTAGCAGCACCCCGGCGAGAACTAGCGGCTCAATCTCGGCTTCTGTGGCTTCGGCAAGGAGAGGGAGCCAGCCTCCTTTTATCGCCAACGGAGAAGAGAGTGTGCCGACAAAACTGAAGCATGAAAGTGCATCCACCATGCGGTCTGAATAAACGCGTCTTTCATACCTTACATGAGTTCCGCAGTTTGCCAATGTTCAGCCCGATCAACTATTGACGCGGCTGACCATCTAAAAGCCGTTTTTTTGATTTAGCGATCGCCTTCCCGTCCCTTAACGGCATCCCCAAGAACCTAGCCAAACCGTCATTCTGCATTGCTTCATAGCGCGAACTATGGACAGACTGCGTAGATTTTGCAGAACTATTCCGGCTGGTAGATTTTTTTTAGATAGGGGACTTATGCAAAAGAAGGTCTTTGTATGCTCTCTGATCTGACCAATGTTGAATGCGATTTCCAAGCTATTTTAGGAACCAAGGAGCCAACATTGGATTCAAGTATGTGAGTCTATAAGTCGCTAAACGTAAACTGAAACCGCCGAGTCTTGACTGAATTCAGTAATTTCTCGTAAAACTTCTGTCCTCATCGCTCTCAGCAATCGAGCATAACTAATTCCGGTAACAATGCGGTCAGCCTTGTAGGATTAGGTTAACTTTATGCCTGATGTGCATTTTGTTGGTGTGGGCTGTTTTCGTGTTTATGACACCTTTTACTCAGCTGCTAAAACCGGCTTATGGGCCTTTAACATTTTCCCTGCGCTCAATATCGACAGCAGCTCCATTAATCGTTGCTGACATTCTTGGGTTGACGGTTGCCGCATACGTCAGCGTTATGGTGCGGTATGTATTGGGAGGCCAGTACGAACCGATGCTTTATTGGAGCCTCTGGCCGCTTTTGGGCATGGTGGTTTTGATATACGCTCTAGCACGACTCTATCCTGCTGTAGGCCTGAGCCCGGTAGAAGAACTGCGCCGCCTGTGTTTAACAACAACGCTACTTTATTTTGCCTTGGCGGCAGTGATTTTTATCTTTCGCGAAGGTACAACCTATTCTCGGGGCGTCTTTTTGATGGCTTGGCCTTTATCAATGGCTGGGGTGTGGCTGGCGCGCATCAGTGTCAGGCATCTAGTTGCGCCGTGTGCCTGGTGGGGATTTCCGGTGGTGATTATGGGCGCTGGCCGCACGGGGGCGCTAGTCATTCGCACGCTCAAACGTCAGCCAGGACTGGGCCTAAAGCCAGTAGCTGTGCTAGATGATGATCCAAAGAAGCAGGGAGCCCTCGAATCAGTGCCGGTTTTGGGTAAGTTGGCGATCGCTCCCTACATCGCGCGTGAGCGCCAAGTTAGCTATGCGATCGTGGCGATGCCTGGAGTGCCGCGCGAAAAGCTGCTGGCAATTCTCGAGCGCTACGGTCATACCTTTCCCCACTTGTTGGTGATTCCCGACCTGTTTGGCTTTTCCAGTCTCTGGGTGGGCGCCACCGATATGGGCGGCATCTTGGGATTAGAGATTCGTCAACGGCTGCTGCTGTATGGGCCGCGACTGACCAAGATGGTGCTTGACTGCGTGCTGACGATATTAATCGGCTTGCTGGCACTACCTTTATTTTTAGCGATTATGATGGCCGTTAGAATCGACTCCCCAGGACCGATCTTTTACGGTCACTATCGACTTGGCCGTGGAGGCCGGCCATTTACGGCGTGGAAGTTTCGCTCGATGGTCGTGGAGGCCGATAGCGTTTTGCAGCGTCACCTAATTGACAATCACATGCTGCGCGAAGAATGGGAGCGCGAACGCAAGCTCAAAAGCGATCCTCGCATTACCCGGGTGGGCCGATTTTTGCGCCGTACTAGCCTCGACGAACTGCCCCAGCTTTGGAATGTGCTGCGCGGTGAAATGAGTTTAGTCGGGCCGCGACCGATTGTGGACGACGAGACCATCTATTATGCCGATAAGTTTGAGCTGTATAAGCGCGTACATCCTGGAATTACTGGCCTATGGCAAATTTCTGGTCGTAACGATGTGACCTATGCCGAGCGAGTAAATCTTGACGCTTATTATGTGCGTAACTGGTCTGTTTGGTTGGATATCTATATTCTATTAAGGACGATTAGGGTAGTGATAATCGGCGATGGCGCATACTGACGTACGATCGCATTGGCTAATACCGGCAACGCCGCCGTGGGATCGTATCTTGCCCACGTGTGTGGGACTCTTGTCTTATCCCTACGTCATGGCAGTGGGGCTAATCGGGTTTGTACTGTTGGGAATCTGGCAGACGATTTGCCGTCCACGGGCCCTATTTGAGCTATTGGCCAAAAGTGGTTTTTGGGCGATCGCGCTGTTGCTGCTGATTAGTTCAAGTCAGGCGACTTTTACGGGCGAAGCTTACCTACAGCTCGCTCATTTTTTACCCTTCTTCTGGTTCTGGGCATTTTTGACAGTTTACTTACAGGAAACCGCCAATCCTTGGTCGCAGATTTATCGCTGGTCGCTGGTGCTGGTGTTGGCGTCCGTGCCGCTAAATCTGTTTGGCATTGTGGAATATATCTTCAAGTTCACGCCCACCGCTGCCCTGCTGCCCTATTTCCCTCTAATCGACTGGCTCTATTTGGGGGACTTACACGTGCCTCGGGCCTTTTCGCTATTTGACTATCCCAATACCTTAGCCAGCTATCTCATAATGATTCTGGGGCTTAATTTGGGGCTGATCTTCTTATCCGATAGAACATCGACTTGGAAATTGCCAGCTGGCTGGTGCCGCCTGCTGATTCAAGGCAATATTCTGCTGACCCTGGGCTGTCTATTTTGTTCTGGGTCACGCAATGGTCTACTAGCGGCGATCGCGCTGCTGGGGCTGAGCCTGTTACGCATGCGGGCCAACCATTGGGGACGATTGCTTGGCATTGCCGGCATCTCGTTGGTGGTGGTGACAACGCTAAGTTTTGGCGTGGCGGGTCGCTCCTTGTCGTGGGCCTGGTTTACGGATGATCCACGGGTTAAAGTTTGGCAGTTGGCGTTGGCCATGATTCGCGATCGCCCGCTGTGGGGGCAGGGACTGGGCAATTACAAACTGCTGTATAACGGCGAAATTCCCGGTTACAGCTACATTGCCCATGCTCACAACTTTTGGCTGACAATGGCGTCAGAAGCCGGCATATTGGTGACGGTCCTGTTCACGCTAATCGTGGGCGTCATCTGCTATCGCGGCTATCGTGCTTTGCAAACGTTACGTCACCGACCGACCGAACAAGCGTTGCTGCTGGGCTACGGTCTCTGTTTTATAGGCATCACCCTATTTTCACTGTTCGATATCACTTATTTTGAGGCGCGGGTAAATGCTTTGGCCTGGCTCAGTCTGAGCGTGATTGCTGCGGCCCCCGAGATCAGCCGACAGATTCAGCGATCGCCTTCGGAAAGCTAGCGTTCTTAATAGCAAATCGCAGTTGAACTCGGTCATTTTTGATTGCTACGTTCCTCCCACAGTAACGCTTTTGCTTCTGCTTTTATCCTCCATCTTTTAGCTGTAGGAGTCTGGAATCATGCTCTGCACGAATGCTTTACTACAAATACCGCTGTTTCAGACGCTGCCACCGGAGCGACTACAGTGGATTTGCGAGCGCTCTACTCACATCCTTCTGGCAGCAGGAGAGGTCCTGGTGAGCGAAGGTGAGCCACCCCGGGGCTTTTTTATCCAAATGAGTGGACAAATCACCGTTAGTCGGCGAGCCAATGGTGTTGACATGCCCGTTGGCCGCCATGAGAGTCCCTCGTTTTTTGGCGAAATTCAAGTGCTGACGGAAGATGCGGTACCGGTTACGCTAACGGCAGATATTGATACTGATCTGTACCAGTTAAAATGTCCGGACTTTTTAGACGTCTTGCATAGCTGCCGCGAGTTTGAGCGCGACATTTTTCGCACGGTCGAGCAGCGGCTGCGGGGACTCCAAAGCTTTATTCAAACGCGGGAAAAAATGGCGGCCTTGGGCACGTTAGCGGCGGGACTGGCCCATGAATTAAATAATCCCGCGGCGGCTCTCGTCCGGGTACTCAAGGACGTGCAGCCAGCGCTGCTGGAACTGCAGCGGATGAATTTGGTTTATGGTCAGCAGCAAGTGGACGAAGCGCACACTCAGGAATGGCTGACGGTGCGAGATCGCGGCTATGAGGCGATTGCTCAACCTAGCCGTGACCCGATGGCCCAGAGCGATCGCGAAGAGGCCTTGGCCGACTGGCTCGAAGACTACGGCGTTGACAATGCCTGGGAACTGGCTGAACCTCTGGCTACCGGGCAGGTGGCGCCTGAAACTTTGAACACTTTAGTCGCCCGCTGGCGTGATTCTTCAACCGAGCTGCGCGATATGGGCATCCGCTGGCTGGCCCTGTCTTTCGAGGTAATGGGCCTGGTGCAGAGCGGGCTGGATGGAGCCGAGCGGATTTCCACCCTAGTTCAGTCCATGAAATCCTATTCCTACATGGATCGAGCGGCCCAGCAGCAGGTGAATATCCATGACGGCATTGAAGACACGCTGCGGTTATTTGCCTTCAAGCTGAAGTATGGCATTCAGGTGAAGCGTCAGTATGAGTCGGATCTGCCGCCAATCATGGCCTTTGGTAGTGAGCTTAATCAAGTGTGGACAAATTTGCTTGATAATGCCATTGACGCTCTTAACGAGGAGCCGCCTACTAACGCGCCGCCCACTGTTACCATTCGCACCTGTCATAAAGAGCAGTCGCTGCGGGTGGAATTTGAAGATAACGGTCCGGGCATTCCCATCGACATTAAGAACCGCATTTTGGACCCTTTCTTTACCACAAAGCCCATGGGCAAAGGCTCTGGACTCGGACTGGATATTGCGCGGCGCATTGTTGAAAACCGTCACAGCGGTAGCCTGATGGTGGACTCAATACCCGGTCGTACCTGTTTTATCGTGTTGCTGCCGTTGTCAGACTAAAGCTCATCAAGCCAATGCAAGCAATCAGCGTCATGGGCAATTTTGACACTAGCAATTGCCGACGTCACGTCTAGGGACTGATGATGTTGGCTTCGTCAGCCGTCATTTTGATTTTTTGCCGTAGACAGGTACGGCGACTCCAGAAAAAGGCTCCAAATCCGACTGTCAAGTTGGCCACTGTCGCGGCCACAAAAATTCCCAAGGGGCCAGCGATGCGTCCTCCCAGATACGCGAGGGGGATATAGCAGCCCAGCATGTGGGTGGCCGTGATAATAATTGAGGGCACGGGCTTGCCCATGGCGTTAAAGGCCGAATTGGTCACTTGCATCATGCCTGCCGCGCCATAGCTGATGGGCACGAGCCAGAGATATTGCGCCGCGATCGCAATCACCCGCGGATCGGGATTAAAAATTGCCGCCACAAACCGTGCTCCCAAGGCTAAGATGACCGCCATCAAAATGCCCCAGCCGAAACAGAATCGATAGCTGTAACTTAAAGCCTGACGTACCCGTTCGATTTCCTGCGCCCCCCAGTTTTGCCCGACAAACGGCCCCATACTGGCTGCCAGGGCCAGCATAGCGATGAGGGCCAAAGACTCAACTCGTGAGGCTAACCCAAACGCCGCCACGGCTGCCGCTCCGTGAAACGCCAGAAAACTGGTAATCACGCCAATCGAGATGGGGGTAATCATGCTGGCAGCGGCGGCGGGCAGTCCCACAGCTAAAATATCGCGCCAGCACCAGAGGGTTTCCTGTAGCGTCGGCAGTTGACTAGAGAGTAGTTTTTCTTTGAAGCGCAGCACTAGCAACGCGGCGACTAGGGAAACGGCCCGTGCAATCACCGTAGCGATAGCGGCTCCCTGCAGCTCTAGCCGTGGAAATCCCAGCGCCCCGTTGATCAGCAACGGATCGAGAATAATGTTGGTGCCCGCCGCCACCGTCATGATAATGCTCGGCGTTAGCGTGTTGCCCGCTGCCCGAATGGCGCTGTTACCCACCATCGGCACCACCAAAAATACGATGCCAAAGTACCAAATTCGCATGTATTCGCGGATAAACGGCAGGATATCTGGGCCAGCCCCCAACATTCGAAACAGGGGATCAATCGTAAACAATCCCACACTGGCAAATAACACTACTGCCGACAGCGCTAGGGTCAGGCTGTTAGTCGTAAACCGCTGCACTCGTCGCATGTCGCCTTCACCGATCGCTCGGGCAATTACCGAAGTTGTGCCCACACCCAGCCCAAACGCTAAGTTGCCCAAGGTCAACACCACCGGAAAAGTAAAGCTCATCGCCGCTAGCTGCGCCGTTCCCAACTGCCCGACAAAGTAGGTGTCGACCAGATTAAAGGCAATCAGCGCAAATAGACCCCAAATCATCGGCAGCGTTAATCTTACTAGTTGAGGACCCACTGCCCCTTCAGTTAACTTGCGTTGCATCAAATTGTTCTCAGACGTGGTCACCGCACTTGTCAAGCACCCTAGGCGATCGCTTCCCAAAAAAGCAACTAGCTGCCCCATTGCAAAGCGACTCGTCGACGCCTGGAAAGCAAAAGTCACTTATGAGCTTTTGAGGCTGTTCCCTCTCCAAATCAAGGCAGAAACTAAACTAGGATATGAGCATTAAAGACCAACTTATGACCTTGTTCGTCAACCAAAGCTTTCCGTCGGCCAGCTAAGGGGTCTGTAAACAAGAAGAGATTGGCCGCACCATAACCTCATACTCATAAACAATCGCGCTCGGTTGTCCGGGTTTGGCCGGTAAGGGCACTCGCATTTCCTCTACCAATTGCACCGGTTGCTCATCGATACAAACAACCGGCACTTCGGGATCATAGGGGCAATGATAAAGGTCCAACATATCTTCCATATGCGACACAAATTCTGCACTCTGCTGAGATGAAATCCCATAGCGGCAGCACAAATGGGGCTTCAACTCGTTTTTAAGACTTGATGCACTGTTTTGTGACAAATGGTGGGGACAGCCTCTTGCTCCACTGCTTTCTCCGCCAGCGACCGGAGCGTCCAACGGGCATACCCCTCTGGCGGTTCGCCGCAGCGCAGCGCAATCAGTTTCGCCTCAGCTTCGCCATCACAGACCGGTTAAAGGGTGAGGCTTTCGCTGAGGGTGACTTAGTAAAGCTACCTCTAATGCTTGTTCCACCAACCGTCGCCGAAGATTGGTAAATCGTGTCGCGATGACAACTAAATGCCTTAGCCACCCTCTCATCTGCCCATGCAGGTCCATTGATATCCATACCCAACAGGATGCTAGCGGGTTTGATTTTGTAAGCAACCCTTTTGCCTCAATTGCCTAGAAAGCCATGCAACACCAATCAATCAGCACCTTTGCCGCCTGCGCCTAAAGCAGCCTGGCGAATATTAAACAAAAATATATCTTTCTTTAACTCCTAATTAAATTGAGTTAATCTGCTGAATTTACGAGTTCAATATGCTACTTTAGTAAATAAGAAATCAACAACTAAATAACCCATACAAGCCGCTAAAAAGTAAATATCAGTGGCTGGTGAATCTCAAAAGAGGTCTTAAATCTACGCAGAACAATATGTAACAGGGCTGAAATTAATTTTTCTAAAGCCACTAAATATCATCTAATAAGTTGTTTTGCGCTGTAAACCTTAGTACGTAAAATCTCCATTCTCACTAATCAAGTACATTCTGTCGAGTTTGAAAGTTAATAGTCCTAAAGGTTAAAGAGAGTTTGACAGCAAATTTGTCAAGCTCTCTTTGAGTTTAAAGCCTTGCAGCCGTTAAATAAGCGGATATGAATTGACGCGGGTGAGAATAGGTCGTATCTAAGCGGCGTTGATGGAACTCTGCCAGATTAGAGCGCTACTGGTTTCATGCCAATATGACTGACGTCATTTCCCCTGTATTTCCAGAGCTAGGAAATTATTGAACTAGCATAAGATATCCCTCTAGCTCCTTTTAAGCGGCGAAGCCGACAAACTCCGAAACGTCGGCTGAGCGGAGCCGTTTGCAAAGCGTCTGCATTTGGAAGACAGTCAAATCGTAACAGTCAAAAAAACAAGCGAAGAGCCGAGCTCTCCGCTTGTTCAGCAGTCTATTTAACAGACTTAGAGACCTATAAGGCTGATGTTATGAAGCTTCAGCCCGTTCTTTAGCTTCTTTGATCACAACCTCTGCCACATTGCTCGGGCAAGGCGAGTAGTGAGAGAAGGTCATCGAGAATTGTCCGCGACCAGACGTCATGGTGCGCAGGTCGCCGATATAGCCGAACATCTCACTCAGAGGAGCCTCCGCTTTAATGCGGACACCAGTGGGGCCAGTGTCTTGCCCTAAAATCATGCCGCGACGACGGTTGAGGTCACCAATCACATCTCCCATGTAGTCATCAGGCGTAAAGACGTCGACTTTCATGATGGGCTCTAGCAACTGGATGCCAGCTTTAGGCAAAGACTGACGATAGGCTGCTTTTGCGGCAATTTCAAAGGCGATTGCCGATGAGTCAACCGGGTGAAAGCCACCATCGTTCAGGGTCACTTTCAGGTCAACCACGGGGAAACCTGCCAAAGGCCCTTTGTCAACGCTGGTCTCGAAGCCTTTCTGCACCGCTGGCCAGAATTCCCGAGGTACGTTACCACCAGTCACCTTAGACTCAAATTCAAAGCCCACACCTGTTTCAGCAGGCTCAATGGTGTAGTCAATCTTGGCAAATTGACCGGAACCACCGGACTGCTTCTTGTGGGTATAGCTGTCGTTGAAGACCTTAGTGATCGCTTCCCGATAAGCTACCTGCGGCTTGCCCACTTCGACTTCAACGCCGTGGGTCCGCTTGAGAATGTCCACCTTAATGTCGAGGTGCAGTTCGCCCATCCCTTTCATGATGGTTTCGCCGCTCTCTTGGTCAGTCTCAACGTAGAAGGAGGGATCTTCCTGCACCATTTTGCTGAGGGCCATCCCCATTTTTTCGTTGTCGCCTTTCTTCTTCGGCTCAACCGCAACCGAAATTACCGGTTCTGGGAAGACCATCGGTTCCAAAGTAGCAGGCTCTTTGGGGTCACAGAGGGTGTGACCAGTCTGCACGTTTTTCAGGCCGACCAGCGCAACAATGTCTCCGGCTTGAGCAGAATCAACTTCTTGGCGATCATTAGCGTGCATCTCAACAATGCGGCCAACCCGTTCACTTTTCCCCGTCGCGGTATCCAGGATGTTGTCGCCTTTAGCAATTGTTCCAGAATAGATTCGGGTAAAGGTCAAGGCGCCAAAGCGATCGTCCATGATCTTGAACGCTAGCGCCCGCAGCGGCTTCTCTGGGTCAACGTAGGCCAACTTGCCAGTTTCATTCCCTTCCAGATCAATTTCTGGCTGAGGAGGCACCTCGTTTGGTGCGGGCAAGTAATCAACCACCGCATCCAACACTAGCTGAACGCCTTTATTCTTGAAAGAAGAACCGCAATAAGTGGGAAAGAAAGCTAATTCGCGAGTACCCTTACGAATACAGTGCTTGATTTCATCAATCGTGATGTCTTCGCTTTCCAGGTACTTCATCAGTACCTCTTCATCTTGCTCGACAGCTGCTTCAATCAGCGCTTCGCGATATTCCTGAACCTGCTCCTTCATGTCGTCGGGCACGTCTTTGATCTCGTAATTCATCGGGTCACCCGAATCATCCCAGATCCACGCTTTTTCAGTTAGCAGATCAACAACGCCAACAAAGTCGCTCTCGGTACCAATCGGTAGCACCATCACTAACGGCTTGGCCGCCAACACTTCATCAACCTGTTTCACGACGCGGAAGAAATCAGCACCGATGCGATCAAGCTTATTGACATAAATGATACGCGAGACTTTAGAGTCGTTGGCATAGCGCCAGTTAGTTTCCGACTGTGGCTCGACGCCACCAGAGCCGCAGAATACGCCAATGCCGCCATCCAATACCTTCAGCGAGCGATATACCTCAATAGTGAAATCCACGTGGCCAGGCGTGTCAATAATGTTAAGTTGGTGCTCATTCCAAAAGCAGGAAGTAGCGGCCGACTGAATCGTGATGCCGCGCTCTTGCTCCTGCTCCATAAAGTCAGTGGTTGCCGCACCTTCATGCACTTCACCAATCTTGTGGATCTTACCGGTAAGCTTCAAAATCCGCTCAGTCGTTGTAGTTTTACCAGCATCCACGTGGGCAAAAATGCCAATATTGCGATATCGCGTAAGATCCTTTTTCATAACTGCTCTCTAGTTTCTGGGCGACAAACCATAGATAAACATCATTACTAATGATAGTCATCTTGACGGTACCTTTGCTGCTTTAGTCAAGGGACATGGATGCCTTAGCTATCAAAACATACCCAAGCTAACTGCAAGTTTTGGCAACATTGCTAATTGTAAAGGTTTATGACCGTAATGTGGAATAGTCTACTTCATCACGGAGAGGCTATGAAAATCGTCTGCTACTGCAGACTTTGTTTGCGGCCATGTCTAAGTGCAGCACAGCCATTGTCAGTTTTATTGGCCAAAATGGCGAAAAATTTGGCAGTGAACCAGAAAGCTATGTGGTGCCAAGAACTCTACCTGACTTGCTAAAGCCATAGCCCTTTTATGAATTTGATACGTGAGAACTTCTGAAACCAATAAAACTGAATTGCCGGACTAAAAAATTTTTTAGTCCGGCAATTCAGTTTTAACATGATGCGCTCAAGCCATTCAGTTAAATCTAAGAGTATTAAATCTGACTGCCCGATTTGGGTTCTGCGCCCATCGGCTCGACGGCTTTGCGCAGTAAAGTAATCTGGGTCTCTAAATCGAAAGTTTCTGCAGCGGCTAGCAGGTCTCGACCTTTGTCGCTGATCGCATAGCTATCGGGCATCGCCACGATAGAACCCTGGTCCATGCCTACAGCTAACATGTACCAAAAGGCCAGTTTGGTATCAGTTCCCAAAGAGCCATATTCTCTACTGATGATGTGGCTGGCGTCCTTGCGAGCGATCGCGCGCATGGACTCTAGCTGCTCTGCGTCCGATAGTTTCTCGACCTGCTTGAGCAAGCCTTGGGCAATTTTGGAAGAGGCCGCTCCAGGCGCTGCTGGCGTAATTGACTTACCGGTCTTGGTATAGACAAACCAAAGCCAAGCGAGTTGCTCATCCACGTTTAGGTCGCGAAAAATGGCGATCGCATCATCGATATCGTTGACAGCTTCAATGTAAGTTGTCATTCAAATAGATCCTCAGTTGCTTCATGGCAGCAAGCAGGCCATCAGCCTTAGCTGCCTGCTGTTAAAGCAGCGAAATAGCTTGCTTACCACTATTTAAACTGCCGAAAAAATTCAGCAATTACATCCCGCAACCGCTAGACACTGAAACTCATCCACAAGAAAGATTATTCGGCAAATATTGCGGAGAGACATTTGCCGCTCACAAAAATGCCGTGCGCGCCAGGGCAAAGTCAACAGCCAAAAACTTGAGTAGGGGCTTATATCGCTTACCAAATAGCGGTTTCAGGCCCACTTGAAAACCTTGTGAACACCTCAGCTCTCTCAAGAAGCGTGATTAGCTCTCTGGCCATCGGCCAAGAACTACGACGAAGTCGAGTTTAGTAGTGCAGTAATGCACCACATCGCCGACAGCCACTCTAACTTCATGGCAATCTTGCTAACCGACGACTTCCATAATCTTGAACATCGGCAAATACATCGATACCAAAATTGACCCCACCATACCGCCCAAAATGACGATCATAAAGGGCTCCATAATGCTGGTAAGAGCTTTAACGGCTTGCTCAACTTCATCCTCATAGAAGTCAGCAACCTTCATCAGCATCGAGTCAAGTTCACCCGTTTCTTCGCCAATACTAATCATTTGAATCGCCATGGCCGGAAACACGCGGTGCTTTTGCAAGGCCAAACTGATCATGCCACCTGTCTGAATCTCGTCTCTTGCTTCGTCGATCGCATCGGCAATGACTCGGTTGCCGGCCGTATCTCGCACAATTTCTAGCGAAGTTAAAATTGGTACGCCAGAACGGGAGAGAGAACCAAACGTCCGGCAAAATCGAGCAGTAGCAGTTTTTTGCACTAGATCGCCAAACAAAGGCAGCTTGAGAAACAAACGGTCAATGGTACGCTCACCATTTTCGGTAGCGTAGTAGCGTCTATAGGCAAATCCAAGGCCGCTAATTACCGCAAAAATGAGCACCCAGTTCAATGGTCGGCGCAAAAACGAACTGATCTGCAGCATGATTTGCGTAAATACTGGCAGGTCAGCGTCTAACTCCTCAAAAATTTCGGCAAATGTCGGTAGCAAAAAGACCGTCATCGCCACAAAAATGATGATTGCCAGAATGGATACGGTAACCGGATAAGCCATTGCTGACTTAATCTGGTTCTGCAATCGGTTCAGATCCTCCAGCAGCTTAGCCAGACGATTCAGCACCTCGTCTAGGACGCCGCCGACTTCCCCTGCCTGCACCAAACTGACATAAAGCTTGTCAAAGCAGCTTGGGTGCTTGCTCATTGAATCGGAGAGGCTAGTACCCTGCTGCACATCTCCGTTAATCTCTTCTAGAGCTCGCTTAAGTTTGGGATTGGGACACTCTTCCGACAGCACGCCTAAGCCCCGAACTAGCGCTACACCAGCATTGACCAGTGCTGCAAACTGACGAGAAAAAACTGCCTTATCTTTCACCGAAACCGAGGTCATAGCTAGCTTGAGCTCGGCAAAAGAAAAATTGAAACTCTTCTCTTCTTTAAGGTCTTGAATGAATAGCCCTTGGTCTTTCAAGAGATTGCGAGCTTCATTTGGGTTCGATGCAGCGACTTTTTCTTTGCGCTCACGCCCCGTGCTGTCTCGTCCGGTGGCAACGTAAGTAGGCATAATTTTCAGGCATCAATAGTGAAAAAACGGACTTCGGTAGGCTGTAGACTGGGTTTTCAGCGTGTATTTAGTGGCTTATGGATGCCGCTACGTTAACACAGACCGCTCCAAAGTATTCAAAAGAGTCAGCATTGCGGCCATTTATTCCAGCTAGCTAGCTAGCGCCATAGGGCAAAAGTTTGGTTCGAGGGGTAGATATGATAGCGATCGCCAAACCACCAAATGGCCAGCGGTTTTCAAAGACCGTCAATGCGGAGCAATCCAAATCGACGAGTTCGTTAACGCGGTTGAGTGTGAACATTTTGCCCACGAGCGAGTCGTGATGCCGAGTATCGTTAAGACCAACACGCTAACCGGAACCAAGCTGAAATGCCCGCTGTCGATCAAAGAGCGATCGCTTAACCTCTACCAATACTGAAATAGCGCTAAGCGATCAAATTAACCCTAACGACGGCGGCCTGCGGTCGCGGCCTGCTTGCCAGCAGCACTACCCGAACCCTCTAGCAGTCGCTGCAACTCATCCGGTCGCGAGGTCTTGGACATGGCCGAATCAAAAGAAATTGTCCCCGCCTTGTAAAGATCAGCCAGAACTTTTTCCAGCGTCTGCATCGCTAAACGGCCACCAGTTTGAATGGCGCCGTAGATTTGAGCCGTTTTACCTTCACGAATCAGGTTAGAGATTGCCGGTGTAACGATCATGATTTCCTGGGCCATCACACGACCGAACTCACCTGGTTTGGGATTTGCTTTGGACACCAGGCACTGACTCAAGACCGCCACCAACGAGTTGGATAGCTGAACTCGCACCTGGGTTTGCTGCTCAGGGGGAAATACGTCAACCATTCGGTCAACGGTCTGAGAGGCTGAACTAGTGTGCAGCGTGCCGAAGACCAAGTGACCTGTTTCTGCCGCTGAGATTGCCAGGGAAATGGTTTCCAGGTCCCGCATTTCACCCACCAGAATGACGTCTGGGTCTTCCCGTAAAGCCGCTTTCAAAGCATTACCGAAGCTTTTCGTGTCTTCGCCAATTTGTCGCTGGTGAATCAAACTTTTGATTGGCTCATAAACAAATTCAATGGGGTCTTCAACCGTCAAAATGTGTTCTGGACGAGTCAAATTGATTTCATTAATCATCGACGCCAGGGTGGTTGATTTTCCTGAACCTGTTGGCCCAGTCACCAAAATCAGACCTCGTGGTTTTTCGGAGAGCTCTCGCACAATTGGCGGTAGTCCCAACAAATCCATGCTCGGAATCTTTGAGCTTAATGCCCGCAAGCAAGCTGCATAGGTGCCTCGGTCTTTGTAGACATTGACGCGAAAGCGGGCCAGCCCCTTAACGCCATAGGAACAATCAAGTTCCCAATTTTGCTCAAGCGCTTTGCGTTGGCTATTGTTCAGCATGCTGAAGATGAGTCGCTGGCAAGCCTCTGGAGTCATAGGCTCGTGCTCGGTCGGCGTCAGCTTGCCGCTAATGCGGATATATGGGGGTAATCCAGCGGAAAGGTGAAGGTCTGATCCTCCTCGCTCAATTACTTCTTCCATCAAGTCTTCAATCATCAAATCCATCGCATCACCTCATGTTGATTATCGTTTTGGACAAAAGGAACAAACCGTAGTCATAACCTGTTGATACTGGCCGCTGATATCAGGATTTAAAACGTGGAGCTAAGCAATAAGGGCAATCAAGCCAATCTTGCCGGAGTTCAGCCTGGCAAGATTCGCAGGTGAGAGAACTCTTCCGTCGAGCTTTAAGTTCGGCTTCCAGACCAGTATCTGTAAAGGTCACCCGCTCAACTTCGTCAAGAGTGGTGTACCCTTGCCGGACCAGATCGAGGCTGTAGGCCAGTAGAGTTTTCATCCCTTCATCGACTGCGGCTTCCTTGATTTGCTCGGCGGGTACGCCTTCTGAAACTAGTTTTTGTAGCCCCTCCGTCATCGGCATGACTTCATACACGCCAACACGCCCCTTATAGCCTACGCCCTGGCACTTTTCGCAGAAAGTGCCGGCGGATTTTGCCTCATTAATCTGATCGACAGACAAGACGTTGGCTTTGTAGATGGTCAATTCTGAATCTCCAGTTGCCGTCAAGCCAAATCGGGCTAGTTCTTCAGCGTCAGGAGTGTAGGGAGTGCAGCACTCAGAACACACTCGGCGCATGAGTCGCTGGGCCAAAACACCGACCAGTGAACTGGAAATTTGAAAACCTTCCATGCCCATTTCTTCCAACCGGGCGATCGCTCCCGCCGCGTCGTTAGTGTGCAGGGTTGTCAATACCAGGTGTCCAGTCAAAGCCGCTTCAATAGCAGTCTTAGCGGTTTCCGGATCGCGAGTCTCACCCACCAAAATAACGTCCGGATCCTGTCGCAAAAAGGCGCGCAAAATCGAGGCAAAGTTCATGCCCTTTTCACGAATCACCTGTACTTGAGTGATACCGGCTAAGGCATATTCAATCGGGTCTTCAGCGGTGCTAATGTTAATACCCGGATCGTTACGTTCCGACAACAGCGAATATAGAGTAGTGGTTTTGCCTGAGCCTGTGGGCCCAGTCACCAGGATCAGGCCATAGGGACGAGAGGCCATCTCTCGCACCTTCTGCAGAGAATCCTCATCGGTAATCAGTTTGTCAATGCCCAACTGCGTGGAAGAGTTGTCTAGAATTCTCAACACTACCTTCTCGCCATAGCGGCTAGGCAGCGTGCTGACTCGAAAATCGATTTTGCGGCCCTGAAACATCCGCCGAATCCGACCGTCTTGGGGTAGCCGACGTTCAGCGATATCGAGCTCAGCAATGATTTTGAAGCGAGCCGTAACGGCAGGAATGATTTTCTTGGGGAATTTGGGAAACGCCTCCCGCAAAACACCGTCTTTACGAAACCGGACTCGTAAAAACTCTTCCTGCGGCTCGATATGAATATCCGAGATGCCGTCCTGCAGCGCTTTCACCAAAATCTTATTGGCTAGGGCAATCACGGGAGCTGCCCCAGCATCCTGCAACGCATCGTTGAGGTCAGATTCTTCTTCACTAACGTCTTCCAGAGCAGAAGCATCGAAGTCGAGATCTTCTAAATCAGATTGAACATCGACTGCCTGCTCCATGTCCCGCTTCTTCTCGCGGGCCACTTTCTCATCTAAATAGCCAGAAATCAGCCGCTGATAATCTTCAACGGTAATCACCATGCGCCGGAGTCGTAAACCCTGCGGACGCAAAATCCGGTTGAGGTCATCCTGTGCTTCAAGGTTTTCTGGATCAACCATTGCCACCAAGACTGAAGGATTATCGCCATCCTCCCGTGATAGAGGTACTAGCTGGTGGCGGCGGCAAATATCTACCGGTATTAAGCTGTCAATGAACTGCCCGATCTGGTTCGATGACAGCGCATCAACTTCTGGATCAACGGATTCAATCCCGTAGAGAATCTTGAGCTCAAATAGCTGCTGCTTTTTGTATTGACGAATGAGTTCTGGAGAGAGCTGCTGTCCTGTCAAAGATTCCAAGACATCGGTTAGCGCTCGCCCAGAGCGGCGGCTTTCCGCTAAAGCCTGCTGCATCTGTTCTCCATCGACCAAACCCGATTGAATCAGTTTGTTGCCGAAAGGAGAAAAGCTGCGTTGTAAAACAAGGGCGCGGCGCGGCGAAGAATTCGTCATAGCGGATGCAGATAATCTATGAGTTTTTAGACATGTCAGCGATGCCGACAAAGATTTGGCAAGATGCCCAGACTTAGTGTGCCCGTGATCACCAACAATGACATCATGTCAGTCATCACCAGTAGCATCGCCACTGGAAATATAGATCTGAAGGCGACTTTTGATGACCATATCGCAATGGCAATGATAATAACCCCAGGGCCAATTGCCTGTGCTTTGACTGGTATTTTTAACTGGTATTACGGAAGCCATTTATCGGCAGACACAAGCCACTTTGACTCATTTCCCGCAGAGACTTCACCGGAGACTCAACCTGGATTCACAAAACGTTATTTATTTTTCTGAAGTTTATCAAGCAATAAAGAATCTGCGGCTGCTAGAGACGGTTTTTGAGACCGCTATGGGGAGACTTTGGTTAGAAACAGTATTAAGCTTTAGTCTTCTGAATGCTTTGGCGGCAAGCGCCTCAATTCTAGATTGAAAAGTCAAGGCGAGGCAACAATACTGATTTTCACAGGTTCCCAGCGTTAATTGATAGCGGGCTCTCAATCGTGCAGGGGTAATTTCATTGATTTGAGATAGTCAAACGTTCTTAACTGCAGGCTTACATTAAGCGTTGGGGAAGAATAATCGTTAATATTGATTACCTATTGATACTGATAGGTTGCTAGGCTGACTGTCAGTCTCGATTAATTCAAGTGCATACTAGGATGTCTGAGTGGACAACGGTAAGGTGCATCACGCTGTTTAGGATTTTTAGGTTGTAAGCGACATGGTTGAAGAATCTCGTTCTACTGAGACCGTTCAAGAAAACCTCAATGAAGCTGAGGAAAAGCCCATGAATGAGATTGAGGAACTCCGCGCAGAAGATGCTGCTGTGGAGGCTGATGCCGATAATGTATTGGCGGCAGAGGCGCTTGATCGGCTGGCGGAAGAAACTGAACCTGCTGCTGCTCCACCGGCCAACGATGCGCCGGTCGATGTGGCGGGTCAGATAAGTTCGCTCAAAGCGCAGTTAGAAGAGCGCACAGGGCAATATATGCGGATTGCAGCGGACTTTGAAAATTATCGCCGTCGCAACAGCAAAGAGAAAGAAGAGCAGGAAGTTCAGATCAAACGCAACACGATTACTGAACTACTGCCGGTGATTGATAATTTTGAGCGGGCTCGGTCTCAAATCAAGCCACAAACCGAAGCGGAGATGACAATCCATAAAAGCTATCAAAGTGTTTATAAGCAACTGGTGGACTGCTTGAAGCGGCTAGGTGTTTCTGCCATGAGAGCGGAGGGGCAAGAGTTTGACCCGAATTTGCATGAGGCTGTCATGCGTGAGCCGACTGACCAACATGAGGAAGGCACGGTGATGGAAGAGCTAGTGCGCGGCTATATGATTGGCGATCGCGTTCTACGACACGCCATGGTCAAAGTCGCTGCCGCCCCAGAGCCAGGGACTGCCGGTTCGGACAATCCAGAAGAGTAAAGCCTGGAAGTTTCGAGTTCATGGCTTGATTTACTGATTGGGGCCGCATCGCTTGAGACAAATGCGGCAGGGCAGTCTGAAGGCATAGAAGAGTTTCATGGCTCTAGCGTCTGTCAAACACCAGATTCAAAGGCGACTTGCCAAAACCAAGACGATTGCTGCAGCCCATGGCCAAAATCGACTCCAGACTGATTAGTCGCTTTCAGTCTGGAGTTTCATCGTTCAATGGTGACAGCACTGCATCAAAGTGACTGCGGCATTGATGGGCAATTGCGATCGTCAAGATTTCTCGACATCAAAAACAGCAAAATTGAGACTTTATTAAAGCTTTAAGGAGATATTTGGAAAAAAATCGTCTGAGGGTTAAAGACTGGGGGGGCAGGTTGGGAATGCTGAACAAGAGGAGTAGCTTTAAGAAATCTTCTAGGTCATCTAGGTATTTCTTCATAAGTTGAGCTAACGTGAGTGACGTAGGCGCTCCTGTGCATTCATCCGAATCGTGAGAAGCTGCGAGTTATGGGAAAAGTAATCGGAATCGACCTCGGAACGACCAATAGCTGTGTTGCCGTATTAGAAGGTGGTCAGCCGATTGTGATTACCAACATTGAAGGCGGTAGAACCACTCCAAGCATTGTTGGTTTTGGCAAAAACGGAGAGCGCCTAGTTGGTCAGCTAGCGAAACGTCAGGCGGTGACTAATGCTGAAAACACCGTTTATAGTATTAAGCGCTTTATCGGTCGCCGGTGGGAAGATACCGAGGCCGAGCGATCGCGCGTTCCCTACGTTTGCGTGTCGGGACGCGACAATACTGTAGATGTGGCAGTGCGCGGTACTCATTACACTCCACAAGAAATTTCCGCCATGATTCTTCAAAAGCTGAAGCAGGATGCTGAGGCTTATTTGGGAGAGGAGGTGACCCAGGCAGTGATCACTGTACCGGCTTACTTTACGGACGCTCAGCGGCAAGCCACCAAAGATGCGGGAACGATCGCCGGATTAGAAGTTTTACGGATCATCAACGAGCCCACTGCAGCTGCCCTGGCTTACGGGCTCGACAAACAGGAACAAGAGCAAACCATTTTGGTATTTGACTTGGGTGGCGGTACGTTTGATGTGTCTGTTCTGCAATTGGGCGATGGTGTTTTTGAGGTTAAATCCACTTCAGGGAATAACCACTTGGGGGGCGATGATTTTGATAATTGTATTGCCGAGTGGATGATCTCGGCTTTTAATGAGCAAGAGGGCATTGACTTAGCGGTTGATCGCATGGCGCTACAGCGGATTCGAGAAGCGGCAGAAAAGGCCAAAATCGAACTGTCGTCTATGCAAAGCACGTCCATTAATTTGCCTTTTATCACTGCTGATGCGACCGGCCCCAAGCACCTAGAAATGAGCCTGAGCCGCACTCAGTTCGAACAGCAGGCCAAGGAACTGATCGAGGGTACGCTTGAGCCCGTTAAACAGGCCATTAAAGACTCCGACCTGGCCCCCGAAGATATCGATAAGATTTTGCTCGTCGGTGGTTCAACTCGCATTCCTTCCGTCCAGTCTGCTATCTCAGAGTTCTTCGGCGGCAAAACTCCTGATCGCTCGGTTAATCCTGATGAAGCAGTCGCCCTGGGTGCTTCTATTCAGGCTGGGGTACTGGGTGGCGAGGTCAAGGACCTATTGCTGTTAGATGTAACGCCCTTGTCTTTAGGGATTGAAACCTTAGGCGAAGTTTTTACTAAAGTTATTGAACGCAATACAACGATCCCGACCAGTAAAACCCAGGTGTTTTCTACAGCTACCGACGGTCAAACGTCAGTCGAGGTTCATGCCTTGCAGGGCGAACGCGCAATGGCTAAAGACAACAAGAGTCTGGGTAAGTTCCAACTGACGGGTATTCCGCCAGCGCCTCGGGGTGTGCCGCAAATCGAGGTTTCTTTTGAAATTGATGCTGATGGGATTTTGCAGGTAGCAGCTCGCGACAAAGGCACCGGGCGTGCACAAAGCATACGGATTACTAACACGGGCAGCTTGAGTTCAGACGAAATTGAGAAAATGCGGCTGGATGCCGAGAACTTTGCGGATGAAGATGAGCAGCGGCGTCAACTCGTAGATCTGATTAATCAGGCGGATAGTATCTTCTACAGCTATGAAGCGACTATGCGCGATAATGGCGAACTCATGGATTCAACATTAAAGGCAGCAGCTGAGGAAAAAGCTGCTGATTTGCGAGCTGCGATGCAGGATAAGTCAATTACGCCTGAAGATTTGCGCTTAGCAATGGATGCCCTGCAACAAACTTTGTTTAGTATCGGTGCGACGCTTTATCAGCAGAGCGAGCAGGACAGCGATGTTGATTTCAATGTCGAAGTCCCGTCTGAGGTTCCAGAAGAAACGACTGCTCAGCCGGTGGATGTACCCGATGCAACGGTGGCAGATGATAGTATCGATTTGGATGCTACTATCACCGCTGATTATGAAGCGATTGATTGATGGCGCTAGCTAGTTCGGGCAAGTTGGGCTTTCCACCCTCTCCATGGCCCACAGAAGTAAGTTAATGTATCGTAATGTTGATTCGGCATTGACCATAGACGCTTATGGCTCGTGATTATTATGAAGTGCTTGGTGTTGCTCGCGGCGCCGATCAAGAGAAGATAAAACAAGCCTATCGCCGTCTTGCTCGTAAATATCACCCTGATGTCAACAAAGATGAGGGTGCGGAAGAGCTTTTCAAAGAAGTCAACCGGGCCTATGAAATTCTTTCGGAACCAGAGGTACGGGCTCGCTACGATCGCTTCGGAGAGGCGGGCGTTGGCGGTGCGGCCAGCGGTGCCGGAGGATTTCAAGATTTCGGCGATATGGGCGGATTTGCCGATATTTTTGAAAGTTTCTTTGGTGGTTTTGGGGGCACAGCTACGGGTGGGTCGCGGCGGCGTGGGCCGGCTCGAGGAGACGACCTCCGCCTTGATCTGAAGCTAAGCTTTAAGGACGCCGTTTTTGGTGGCGAAAAGGAGATCAAAATTGGTCACTTGGAGACCTGCAATACCTGCAGTGGTTCCGGGGCTAAGCCTGGCACTCGCCCGGTTACTTGTGGTACCTGTGGCGGCAGTGGTCAGGTTCGCCGCACTACGCGCACTCCCTTTGGCAGCTTTGCACAGGTTTCGGCTTGTCCAACCTGTAATGGCACGGGTGAGACGGTTGAAGAGCGCTGTGATACGTGCGGCGGCAGCGGACAGCTACAAGAGAGTAAAAAGCTTAAAATTACGATTCCCGCTGGGGTAGATAACGGCACGCGGCTGCGGGTTTCTGGTGAAGGCGATGCGGGGCAGAAAGGCGGGACTGCAGGCGATCTATATGTTTATCTATTCGTTGAGGAAGATGAGCAGTTCCAGCGAGACGGCATCAATATTTTAGCCGACTTAAAGATCACCTATTTGCAGGCGATTTTAGGCGCCAAAATTGAGGCTGAAACAGTCGATGGCAAGGTGGACTTAGCGATCCCTGCTGGCACCCAGCCTAACACCGTGTTGCGATTGGAGAATCGCGGTGTGCCTAAGTTAGGCAATCCAGTTAGCCGGGGCGATCATCTAATCACCGTGCAGGTGCAGATTCCCACTAAGCTTAATTCTGATGAGCGTGAATTAGTGGAAAAGCTAGCGGAAATGCGGGGCGATCGCGTTAGCAAAGGTGGGGGTATTGAGGGCTTTTTGGGAGGCCTGTTTCGAGGATGAGTGACGCCGCCCCCAACACCAGTGACGCTGCCGCTGCGGCCGCTCCAGACGATATTCTGGATTTGCGAGGGACTCCCTGCCCCATTAATTTTGTCCGCACCAAGTTAAGGCTTCAGCAAATGTCTGCAGGCGCTTTGCTGGAAGTTTGGATTGATGCCGGTGAGCCAGTGGCTCAGGTGCCAGATAGTTTGCGGATAGACGGCTATGGAGTTGAACAACTGATTGAAAAAGAGCGTTACTATGCCTTACAGGTTCGTAACACTCAGTCATGATGGTTTTATGACAACCTCTGCCGCTCCTCTGCCGCTTCAAAGCGATGCCCTATGGGGGACAGTCACTGCTGTGCAGGCCAACTTCTATTGGGTCCGCTTAGCATTATTTCCTGGCGAAGCTGAGCTGCCGACTGTAAACCTGCTGTGCACCCGTCGAGCCAGACTCAAAAAAGTGGGACAGCAAGTTATGGTAGGCGATCGCGTGCGGGTCGAGGAGCCTGATTGGGAAGGCCAGCGCGGAGCCATCACTCAAGTGTCACCCCGACGGACTCAGCTTGATCGTCCCCCTGTCGCCAACGCCGAGCAAATTTTACTAGTCTTTGCCATCGCTGAGCCAACTCTTGACCCGCATCAGCTCACTCGCTTTTTGGTCAAAGCTGAGCTTACGGGCTTGGCAATTAGTCTGTGCCTTAATAAGTGCGATTTGGTTGACGCTGATGTCCAGCTCGCTTGGCAGCAGCGGCTAACCGATTGGGGATATGCACCTCAGTTCATTAGCGTGCGGCAAGATCAAGGCGTAGCCGTTTTGGAAGCCGCTCTGCGCGATCGCCTTACGGTTGTCTCTGGCCCCTCTGGAGTCGGCAAATCCAGCCTGATTAATCGGTTGATTCCTGCGGCACAGCTGCGGGTCAACGCAGTCTCTGGCAAGCTGGGACGAGGGCGCCACACGACTCGCCACGTCGAGCTGTTTGAACTGCCCCATAGCGGCTTGTTAGCCGACACTCCAGGCTTTAACCAGCCAGATATTGCCTGTGCACCTCCAGACCTCGGCTTTTGCTTTCCAGAAATTAGGAAACGCCTGCACCAGCAGCATTGTCAGTTCACCAACTGCCTGCATCGGGGCGAACCAGGCTGTGCCATTGCCGATGATTGGGAGCGCTATGCTGACTATCGACAACTGCTGGAAGAGTGTGAGGCACAAACTCAAGCGCAAAATGATTCAGCCACGCCAGACGCTGCTTTTAAGATTAAGGTGACGGACGCTGGCCAGGTGCAAAAAGAGCCGCGTTTGCAGCCCAAAAAATATCGCCGGGTTTCTCGACGTAGCCGTAAGCAGTCACTAGAAGATCTGCGCTACGAAATTAGTGAAAAGCTCGACGATTTAGACGCGCTAGAAGATAGCGACTTTTTATCTGACCGATAACTATCCAGCCGCGATGGGTGGCATCCATTTTCTCTGGTTCGGTGTTGTTTGTCTGCTTAATTTCTTGGATTGCTTGCTCTATGAAACGTCAACTAAGTGTCTGGATCTTGATTGCGGCAACTTTTCTGACCGCTTGCCAAAGTGGTTCCGTAACCGGTGAAGTTTTTACTTCCGAAGCGGGAGAGTTTTCAATTGCGACTCCGGCTCCCTTAGAAGAGACTCAGCAGTCCGTAGAGACGCCCGCTGGTCCGGTCGAAATTTATACCTTCACGGCGGAAGCAGAAGAGACAGCATATGTTGTAGCCTATTCTGACTATCCGCCAGCGATGGTCAATGAAGTTGATCCGCAGGAACTGCTCGACAGCAGCCGCGACGGCGCTGTGGCTAATTTAGGCGGCACCTTGGAAAATGAAGAAGTGATTGACTTAAACGGCAATCCGGGGCGATCGCTGGTCATCAGCACTAGCGCCAATCAAGCTCAGTCGGCGACAATCAATTCTCGAATTTATCTGGTGGACAATCGGCTCTATCAAATTTTGGTGGTCACTCCCGCAGGTGCTGATGCCACTGAAAGTTCAGCCGCCTTTTTAGATTCTTTCAATTTGGAATAGTGCAGGGCACTGGCACCGGCAACCGCTCGCGAGTGCCACCATTTAGGGGCTATCTTCCTCTGAATCGACTTCGTTGTTGATGCGAGGGTTATTCGGCAAAGGAGGCGGTTGGGGGGTGGAGGGCCGCTCAAAGTCGTCGTCTGCATCAGGCGAAATATCTTCCAGATCAGCCGAAATATCGTCCAAATCAGCTGAAATATCGTCTAAGTTTCCTAACATCTCCGCCGATAAATCATCAAAGCTGCTATCTGAAAAATCGAAGCTGTCATCTAAGAAACCAAAGCTGTCATCCGAGACTGCTGCTTCCTCAGACGGAGTCGCCGTTGGCTGTATTGCAGTGATGTCAGCCGGCTCTTCTGCCAGTTCTAAAATTGCATCCTCGCCCTCTAGCGAAGTCGAGGGACGCATAGACATAGCCGGATCATCCCCAAACAGAACGCTCATAGGATCGGCAACGCCAGCGATTTCAGCCGTTTCTTCAGTAGCAGGAATGTCCGAATCTCCCGCCAAAATTGCTTGCACTTCTGGCGGAATGGGCACCGGCTGGGACAAAGGGGCCTCAGGATCGGCTGCTTCAGGGGTGGATGGTAGCGCTTCAACGTCGGTTAAAAGGTCGGCAGGCACATCTGCCTCAGACATGTCTGGCAGCGGCTCAATGGGCTCAATGGGCGTAGCTGGGGGAAACTCAGCAAAGTCTTCTGAAGATTCTGCTATTGTGGCATCGAAGTCGTCCAAGGATTCTGCGGTTGGGGCATCGAAGTCATCTAAGGATTCTGCGGTTGGGGGAGCGAGGTCATCCAAGGATTCTGCGGTTAGGGCATCGAAGTCATCTAAGGATTCTGCGATTGGGGGTGTGAGGTCGTCCAAAGATTCTGCTGTCGGGGGTGCGAAGTCGTCCAAGGATTCTGCGGTTGGGGGAGCGAGGTCATCAGAGAGCTCCGGTACTATGGAATCGAGATCGTCTGAGGATTCTGGTACCGTGGGGTCGAAGGGCGGCATATCGGCGATCGCCGACAGCAGCTCATCAGATAGCTCGGCATCTGGGTTGGACTCTGGCTCTGGCGCCAGCGTGCGGCGGCCGATTAGGGCAACCGGATTAGCTGGGAGGTTGGAAGCGGCATCCTCAGGCGATGTCTCTGACTCAGCAATAGGCGCGATCGACAGGTCAGGGCCAGGTTCAGGAGTGATTTCCAGTTTGCTCTGGGGCGATCGCCAAGGCTCCGGTGTGGATGGTGGGCGATCGTCAAAGATATCTGGAGAAACGGGGTGGCGTTCGTCAGCATCATCCGCTGACGGGGTGCCTAGGGCAATGGGAATCGCTTCGTTGATGCCGCCTAAAGACTCTGCCTTATCAAAGCAGTCCCGAGCTTCCGCATCTCGCCCCATTTTTTGCAGAGCCCGGCCTTTTCCTTGCCAAGCGGCAGCCAAATTTGAATTAAGCTCAATGGCTTTATCAAACGAGAAAAGGGCTTCATCCAACTGTTCCGTCTGGACTAAAGCATTGCCTTTGCCAATCCAAGCGGCGGCGTCTTCCACATTCATTTCCAGGGCGCGGTCAAGACTTTGCAGCGCTTCTTGTGGTCGGCCCAGATTGGCTAAAGCTGTGCCGCGACGGGCCAATCCACGAGCGATTACGGCGCCAGCGCCGATTACCGTAGTGCCGGTTGCTAGAGCTTTCAGCCGCTCGATATCGGCCATTTCAATTGCTTTGTTAAAGCGATCTAGGGCCGCCTGATAGCGACCAGCATTTCCCAAACTGACGCCTTCAGCTAGGGTTTGTTTCGCTTTAGCAAGCGATTTATCGAGGGAGTCCGCTGCTTCCTCCGCTGTTAAACCGGCCACCAGATCGGGTGACTGGGCCGCGATTGCGCTATCTGTATCAGCCAAGTCCTCGGTGGAAAAATCCTCGGCAGAAAAATCGTTGGCGGTAAAATCGTTGGCCGCTCCGGTCGTCGTCCAGTCTTCTGGGGCCTCCGCATCAGCCTCAGGTAGCAGTCCCGCAACATCGTCTTCTGGCAAATCAGCTTCTTCTTGACGGAAGCTGCGGAGCAAATTCAACAGCAAAATCGCCAGCACTGCGATCGGCAGCAGCCATAAGACCTGGGGCGGTAGTTCCTGAATGCGGTCCCAAAGGCCCTGCAGTTCCGAGGTGAATCCCGCGTCCTCACCGGTTGAAGAAGCTCCAGACTCGGGTATCGAAATAATTTCGCCGGTGCTGTCCCGCAGTTGGGGTGCTGCCCCCGTACTCACAACTAACTGCTGACCGTCGGGGGTAAACACCAGATCATCGACGGGCGCGTCAGTATCTGTCAGCGGTGGCCCTACTGGCTCGCCCGTACCGGATAAATACTGCAGCGCGCCCGTCTCATCGCCGACCGCGACGCTAGTGCCATCGGGATTAATGGCGATCGCGTTCACCGGCCCAGGCCCAGACAGGGGCTCACCTACGGGAGCTCCCGTGGCATCCCACTGGCGGACGGTACCGTCGGCGCCACCCGAAAAAAAGCTGCCGTCCGGCTTGAGAGACAGGGCTTGTACGCTGCCCAGGTGCCCAGTCAGAGGTTCCCCCTGGGGCGAGCCGTCTGCCACGTTCCAACGGCGAATAGTGCCATCTTCAGAAGCGGTAATTAAGGTAGAACCGTCAGGGCTAACGGCGATCTCGCGCACGGCTCCAGTATGCCCCGTGATGGGTTCTCCGACTGGGTTGCCAGTGCTGTCCCAGCGCTGTAAGGTGCCATCGCTACTGGCGCTGATAAAGCTGCCGTCGGGCTGCGTGCTCAGGCTAGTTACCGGCCCATTCCCCGAGTTGATCGGCTCGCCAACGGGGGTGCCCACGGCGTCCCAGAAGCGCAGCGTCCCATCGGCGCCACCGCTAATTAGGCGTTGTCCATCGCTGCTGAAAGCCAGGGCTGTGACCGGGCCAGTGTGGGCCGGCACCGGCGTCCCCGCCTCAGTGCCGTTGGCCTGCCAAAAGTTCAGATTTCCCCGGCGATCGCCCGTCACAAAACCAGCTCCGCTGGGGCGCATCGCGGATACAGTGTCGGGCAAATCAGCCACCGCAACATCAGCAGCTTCCGCGGCTTTGGCTTCAGCGACGGCCTCTTGCCCTTCCGCCGCGGTCGCCAGTGCTAAAAACGCTTCGACCTCAGGCGGTAGCGGTTCGCTGTCGAGATAAATATAGCTGCGGGGCTGAGAATAGGGATATTGTGGATTGTCGGGCAGGGTGTCGTGCATAGCAATCACCCGGACATTGTCCTGACCGATGACCTGACTGGCGATCGCATAGCTGATGCCGTTGTCGCCCAGCGCTTCCACCACATCGGCGGTGCTGTCAGCGGTTACCGTGGTCACGTTATCACCAGTGCTGAGGTCGCCCCCAAAAATTTCGTAATCTCCCAGAGAGGCGCGGGTGTCACTTTCGGCGGGACGATCCACCAGGCGAATTGGCAAGTCGGGGCCGCCCAGTTCGCTCCAGTTGGTCACAATACCCCGAAAAATATTGACGAAATCTTCTGCCTCTAACTGCCCCGTAAAGGGATTATTTGTGCCCACAATAATCGCAATTTTTTCGCGACTGACGGCAACAGCGGTCAGCCCTTGGGCGCGCTGTTCATCACTTAAATTGCGGCCAATAGCCGCTAGCTTTGCCGTGCCCGCCTGCACATTCTGCAGGGCAGTTTCGGCGGGCTGTTCAACGACGGTGACGTTGGCTGTGGGATAGTCTTGCTGAAACGCCTGCACCAGCGATTGCGTGATGGCTGCCATGCTAGGCGAGCCCTCAATCGTCAAGCTGGTATCTGGGGGCAGCGGTTCACTGGGGGCTTCAAAGGAAGGCGCTGGCGGCGCCGCTGATTCTGTTGGCGCTGGCAGCGCCTCAGTTGCTTCCTCAGGACTATCAGTCGCCTGGGTTAGCCAGCCGGAGCGCACATTCGCCAGTGCCGGTGGAGCCAAACAGGCCGCTACCAACAGCAGCAGCAATAATGAGCGATTCCGCACTTTGTCCATTCCCAAAACTCCTCGCCAGCAATTCACGGCTAGCTGGTTATCGGTTCTCTCCGATCAACTATTGACCAGAGTTTCCGATAAGGATACTAAGGATATGAGATTTCGAGTGCCCAAAGTTTGCAATCTTTCGTACCTCGGACTGCCAGTGACATCAGCGGGGCGGCTCCAGAGGGTCTTCGCTACCTGTTGGCTCACATCTTCAAAGTGGGCTACAGAGCTGATGGGACAAAAGCGGTCTAGCCGCAAGTCCAACATATTTCAAAGGAAGAAATGGGCTAATTTGAGGAAGCGCATATCGGGAACGCGAACAAAATTAATCGGAGCCAGCGAGAAGCATGGGGCAAAATTGGCGAGTCAAATGGATGGTCACTGCGGGGCTGACGGGGCTGGGCACTGGACTAATCGCGATCGCTGCCCCCCGGACTGGGGGTTGGGCCAGTGAAGCCGCTCCCAACTTGCGCCCGGCGATGGTTTGTCCGGAAGCACTGGATGTGCTGACGGCAGGACTGCTGCGCGACGTACCGAGCTATGCCAACCGGGTCGC
>JBCCJU010000053.1:0-33616 GCA_039027715.1 Cyanobacteria bacterium P01_C01_bin.120 | reverse complement strand
GCCGATGGTCAAATGCTGGCGACTGCTGGTGCTGATAATACGGTGACCTTGTGGTCTTTAGAAGGAGAGAAAATCAAAACGCTGTATGGTCAAGGTCCTGCCTTTAAGGATGTGAAATTTAGCTCCACGGGCGAACTGATGACCGTGGCGGAAGATGGCACCCTCGCTCGGTGGAATCTAGAGGAGGTTTTGGCCCTAAACGAATTGGACTACGCCTGTACCTGGATTGCTGATTATTTGCGGACGAATAGTGAGGTTACCGAGGGCGATCGCGCACTATGTGATGGCATTTAATATTGGATATTATTAGTAGTCCTAATTTGTAGAAATCGATAAGATCTACACTTGTCTAGACAAGTGCAAAATCTATATAGACAATAAATCACCCATCCAACATCGTTTCAAAATCAAATAATTCGACCAAAAAACAAAGCGGAAAAGACGGAAAAGACGGAAAAAGCCCGCTAAACCATTCTCGTTACAGGATTTTTGTGAGAAGGTAATTAAGTAATTCTTCGGAGTTCTTGATGCTGACTATACTTAACCTCAATGTCTATTGCAGGCGCCGCAAATTTATTGCCTCCATCTATTTCTGATTGCAAAACTCCACTAGGCATACCGAAAATTACATTTATAACTATTGACTAATGATTTTGGTTGATGAGCGCTCTTGCATGGATCCTGAAGAAGTCCTGTTGTCAATTGAGAATCGATTACTAAAACGAAAGCTCAATCCTGCCGAACGAATTGTTCTGGGGCAAACCTGGAATCAGCAAACTTACGAGCAGATGGCCAAGCGCTCAGGCTATGGTGATGCACACCTCAAAGATACGGGCTATAAGTTATGGCGCGAGATTTCCCAGGCCCTGGGGCAGCGGGTAACTAAGAAGAGCTTATTATTCGTTCTGAATGAACATCACCAGCGAGTGTCTGCTGGAACTAATAATGCTGCGGCAGTCTATGAGTCAAATGCGTCAAAGCCTTCAGAAAGTGTTTTAACTCAAATGCCCTATCCAGCTGGGCCATTACCACCAGACTCACCCCTATATATCAACCGTCCTCCTAATGAAGCAATTGCCCATCTAGAAATTCAGCGCCCTGGAGGCTTCCTAAGAATTAAAGCGCCTCGAAAAATGGGTAAGACGTCGCTGGTATTCCGCCTGATGCAAACGGCACAAGCGCAAGGATATCAAACCGTCCATTTAGACTTACAAGCGATTGATAAAGCAATATTTGCTGATACTGAAACGTTCCTTAAATGGTTTTGTCTACGCGTCAGTCAAGAACTGAATATTTCCCCACAGATAGCTGAGTATTGGGACCCATCTATGGGATCTAAAGTTAGTAGTGAGCTCTATTTCCAAGAGCATATTTTAGAGCAAAGCCAGGCACCCATTGTGCTAATCATTTCTGCGACGGAGAAGCTCATTCGACATACAAAAGTTGCTCAGGACTTTTTCCCGCTTCTACGTTATTGGCATGAAAAGGCTCGATGGAGCCCTGATTGGCAAACTTTACGTATTGTTATTGCCCACGCCACTGAAATTTATGTGCCCTTAAAGATTCATCAATCGCCCTTTAATATTGGCCAAGCTATCAAACTGCCGAGGTTTACCGCTGCCCAAATATGCGAATTAGCAATCCGCTATGGATTAGAAAGTTTTAACGACACCGATGCTCAAACTCTGATGGATCTGGTCGGTGGACATCCTTATCTAGTGAATATATTTTTCTATCACCTAGTGTCGCAAAATCTCACGGTAGAAGATTTAATCAAAACGGTTTCTACCCCTTCAGGTATCTATGGCACCCACTTGCGCAACTATTTGCTGCTGCTAAAGCAAGACCCTGACTTAGCCATGACGCTTAAACATATTGTCTCTGCCCCAGAAGGAATCGAAATAGATGCGATGACCATGTACCGTCTGGAAAGCCTGGGGTTAATAAAAGTGAAAGGCTATCGAGCAGCCTCTATTTGTGAAGCGTATCGCTTGTACTTTCAGCAGCAACTAAGCCTTTGAGGAACTATTTACTATGTTTTATGGATTTCATTTTGCTCATTAATCATTTTTAAGTCAACTTTTCCGACTTCACTTTCCTCATCCGTTTTGATTAGGTACTTAGTAGACGTTGTTGGATGAAACTTGCTGATTTATAATTCGACATAATTCTCATCTAAAGATGTGTAGGTTGTATCCTATCTAGTACTAATTTGAACTATCACCAAATAATATCTGTTTGCTGATGTAGAAAGGAAAAATTCTGAATCAAGGAACTGCTAAAACTGGACTTTATCGAATATTGAAATTGGTGTGCTAAATAATGGCGGTGCTGTTTGAAAACCACAGGGGTGATGGCGACTATTCCGGAATCATGAGATCGCCTCATGCCCAAATTCTGCCCCAAGAGCTGACCACTTGTCTGAATCAATGCCACCAAGGCGTTGATTTATCCCCAGAGTGAATTTGAATATAGAGGACCAAGAGGAATGCTGAGAAATGGATTCCTCCGCTAGATAAAGCTTCTAGATTGACGACGCTCCCTAGAAAATCAAACATTTTTTGAAGTTGCTGGAGAAATCTACAGGATATGGCACGGACTCCTTTATTTAGCTTATTTTCCCGCGCCCTGCGGTCTGCTACCCTGGCAAACCGTTACGGCATGCCCATCGATGAACTGTCTGAACTGCAGAAACGCCAGAAGCAAACCGAGATAGGACGGCGTAAATTTCTAAAAAAGGCAGCCTACGTGGGCGGTGGGGCGATGCTGACTGTAGGCAGTCAAGGGTTCCGCAATGTCCTCTTAGCTCAAGAAGCAAACTCGCCCAAAATTGCGATCGTGGGCGCAGGCATTGCGGGCCTGAATGCCGCTTACCAACTCAAAAAAGCGGGCTATCGCGCCACCATTTACGAAGCTTCTAAGCGGGTTGGCGGCAGGATGTACACCGTGCATGATGCCATTGGAGAGAATACCTGGGTGAATCTCGGAGCTGAGTATATCAACAGCGATCATGAAAACATGATTGCCCTTGCCGAAGAACTGGGCGTTCCCCTGCTCGATCGCTTTACTCCTGACGAGTTGGCACTGCAGAATCTGTATTATTTCGACGGGCGCACAATCTCTGACGCTGAGCTTGGGGAGGCGCTGATTCCCGTTGCCGAACGGATTGCGACTGATGTCAATCGCCTCGATGAAGATTGGGATACGGTTAGCGTCGAACTCGATGCACTCTCGATTGCTGACTATTGCGATCGTCTCGGTCTTTCAGGATGGGTGCGAGAATTCATTGAGACGGTCATGGTTGCCGAGATGGGACTCGAAACGGACGAGACCACTGCGCTCAATCTAGTGTGGCTGATTCCCAGCGTGGGCGAAGATGGGGGAGTCGAAGCAACCGGCGATTCCGACGAACGATATCTGGTCCAAAACGGCACTCAAGCGATTACGGATGCCCTTGCTCAAGGGGTGCAAGACCACATTGAAACAGGCATGCCCTTGACGGCTATGCGCCGGCGGGGCGATCGCTTTCGGCTCACCTTTAACTACAAAGATGTCGATGCCGATATTGTCATTCTGGCGATTCCCTTTAGCGTTCTGCGCCGCATTCCCATGCAGCTAGATTTACCGGCTTCCCTGCGACAATTTATCAATCAAGTGGGTTATGCCAACAATGTCAAAGTCGCGACAGGGTACAGCAACCCTATTTGGCGAGAACAAGGATTGAGTGGCGTAGGACACACCGCTCTTCTCTATCAAACCTTTTTTGAAACCACACAATTGCAAGACACAGAAACGGGCTCTCTCACCTTTTATTTGGGGGGCGATATTGGGGCTGCCAGCAAGCGCTATAGCGTTCGCGAAAATGCTCGAATTTATACGCGCATGCTTGATGACCTGATTCCTGGCCTGGCAGCAGCCTGGAATGGCAAAGCGACCCGCCTGCACTGGCCGACCCATAATTACGCCCGGGGCAGTTATGCCTGCTGGAAACCAGGACAGTACACCGGGTTTATGCAAGATTATGTCTACCTCGAAGGAGAATACGAACAGGAATTTGCCGTGGGGAATTTAATCTTTGCGGGGGAGCATACCAGTGATGAATACCAGGGCTATATGGAAGGTGCGGCTCAGTCGGGACGTTTGGCAGCCAATGCTGTTTTGAGTCGGCTGGGAGTTAGCGTCGCTGCATAAAAGCGGCATACTGACCACTTGTCTTAGTACATCATTATCCTGCATTTGACCCCAAATCCCCTCTCGCGCAGCGGTCCGGAGGGCATATTGCTGGAGGACTTCGACCTCAGCCCCCCAATTTAGGAGGCAGAGGGCCAAACTAGACAATGTCCGGGCAACTGCAAGCTCTGAGTAAAAGTCTTTTGCTTTTACGAGTTTTGGCTGGCAGCAGTCTCAATCAACCTAGTACCGCTGCGCGGAATTCAAAATTCAAAATGTAAAACCTTGTTAGAATCAGCATTTAACAGTTTTTGAATGGTGACGTTATTGATGCCGTCCAGTACTAGTACTGGATGGCATCATCTTGTTACTCAAATTGAAACATTTTCGGCCCATTTTTATGAGTCAGCAAAATCCGACTTTTCATGTTTAAAGAGACTTTTCAAATTTGATTTGAGAAATAGATTTCCGAACAAACCGACTTTACTTGTGTCGATACTCCAAGCTTTAATAATCGGCAATTCCCCCGATGCATCTTGTTTTTTGCATGTAAGCGATATATCAAAGATTGATTGCTTCGGAAGTTGACTTCCCCTTAAAGTAGCGACCCTCAAATAGGTGTAATTTTCAGTTTTCGAAACCAAAATCTTGAAACCTTGCTGCCGTTTTCTCCAGGCTTTTGAGCTTCTTGAGTTCATTCATAGTTTGGAATTGGCGCATTCAATGCTGTTGGGGGTGGACTCAATGTTTGAAATATGGAGTGCTCATGATTAGTCACACAGGGAAGAGTCAGCAATATTTAAGTTCTCATCCGCCTTCGCAAAGGGATATGCGGTACCGCGATGCTTTGGCTCATTTACTCAATTGGGTTTCTCGACATCGCGCTGTAGTACTTTTCTTCCTAGCAATTGGCGTCGTCGTCGGCTTGTCTACCGCGACTGTGGCTCAAGAGGATGTCACCTTAGAGTCTCTGGCAGAACAGGTGGCTCTCCAACAGGGATACATTAACGTTGTCTGGATTCTCGTGGCGTCTACGCTAGTCGTTTTTATGAATGCTGGGTTCGGCATGCTCGAAGTAGGCATGTGCCGTCAAAAAAATGCAGTCAATATCCTTTCTAAAAACCTGATCGTATTTGGTTTAGCCCTGCTGACCTACTGGACCGTTGGCTTTGGGTTCATGTTTGGCCAAGGGACTAGCTTCATTGGCCTAAGCGGTTTCTTTATGTCTGGGGACTCGGCCACCTACGGTTTAGATCCTTTTCCTGCAGGGCTGCCGGTGACGATTTTCTTCCTGTTTCAGGCGGCGTTTGCCGCTACGTCGGCGACGATCGTGTCGGGGGCCGTTGCTGAACGGATTCGGTTCGACGCCTTTTTGATTTTTAGCGTAGTGAATATTGCCTTTTACTGCATCTCAGGCAAGTGGGCCTGGGGCGGGGGTTGGTTAGCCGATTTGGGATTCGCTGACTTTGCGGGGTCTACCGTGGTGCACAGCGTTGGAGGCTGGTCGGCCTTAGTTGGGGCGATCGTCCTGGGAGCTCGCTACGGCAAGTACGAAGGCAAGCTGGTCAAGCCGATTCCAGGGCATAACCTGAGCTTGGCGACTCTCGGGTGTCTAATTCTGTGGATTGGCTGGTTTGGGTTTAATCCCGGTTCTGAACTCGCTGCCAATGAAAACATCGCCTATATTGCCATTACCACCAACCTGGCCGGTGCTGCAGGGGGCACAGTAGCTACTTTTGTCTCTTGGATTAAAGGAGGCAAACCTGATCTCGGCATGGTGATCAATGGCATTCTGGCCGGATTAGTGGGGATTACTGCCGGCTGTAATCAAGTTTCAATTCCCGCCGCCATTATTATCGGCTGCGTTTCCGGAGTACTGGTGGTTTTTGCCATTGACTTCTTTGACCGCCTCCGCATTGACGATCCGGTCGGGGCGATTTCGGTTCACCTCTGTAACGGCATCTGGGCTACCTTAGCCGTCGGCATCTTTGGAGAAAACGCTGGCATTCAACAGTTCAGCATACAGCTGCTGGGTGTGGTGGCTTACGGAGCCTTTACTGTAGGTACGGGCCTCATTGCCTGGATGGTACTGAAGGCAACGATTGGTATTCGGGTCCATGACTATGAGGAAATCGAAGGTCTGGATATCCACGAGCACGGTCAGATCGCCTATGCCGGTTTCTCCATGATGGATGAGGCACCGAGCACCGAAATCGAAACGAAGTTGTAGGGTGCGATCGCCCGGTTAGTCTTCTGGAGCAGAGGTTCGTTGGCTCTGGGCCAGAGTTACTCCACTGGGGGTGTCTCCGCCCCCTTTCATACTATTGGGAACTTGGGCCATGTTGGGACTGGGGCAGCTCCGGATTAAATCCAAGGTGATGCTAGTACTGTTGGTGGTCAGCTTAGGATCCTCGGCAATTATGGGCTTCCTGGCTTGGCAGCGAGCCCGCAATATTTTGACCCAGCGTATCTTTGATCAGCTCACCAGCGTTAAAGCCGCCAAGTCGGCTGAGATTGAATCTTACTTTCAATTTATGTACAGCCAGGTTGAAACCCTAGCTGAGGATCGCATGATGGTGTCTGCCATGGGGGAGTTTAACCAGGCGTTTGATCAGATTAGGGCGGCAAACTTACCCATTTCTGCTGAGTGGGAACAGGCGATCGCAGCTTACTACGAAAAAGAGTTCTTTCCTCGGCTAACCGACAATATTGAAGGTACCCCCATTTTGGATATTTATAATCCTGGGGGCACAGTCGCGCAATATTTGCAGTACTACTACATTGCCAACAATCCCAACCCCGTTGGCAGCAAAGACGCATTGAACCAGGCGAATGACGGCAGCAACTACAGTACAGTGCACAGTCGCTACCATCGCATTCTGCGAAATCTGATCGTCAATTTTGGCTACTACGATCTCTTTTTGATTAACCATAAAACTGGAGATATTGTTTATTCCGTTTACAAGGAAACTGACTTTGCCACCAGTCTGGATACTGGCCCTTACGCCCGCAGCAACTTTGCCGAGGTGGTCAATACCGTGCAGAAAAATCCTGAACCGGGGGCGGTTCAGATTATTGATTTTGCCACCTACCGCCCCTCCTATGGAGCCCCTGCCGCCTTCTTGGCAGCTCCCATTTATGACGGGGGACAGCAAGTGGGCATTTTGGCGGTGCAGCTACCGGTCGATCGCATTAATAATGTCCTGACTGGCGATCAAAATTGGGAAAACGAAGGGCTCGGGCAAACCGGCGAAGTGTATTTGGTGGGCGATGATTTCCTCATGCGCTCCATTTCGCGATTTTTGATTGAGGATCCCACCGGCTATCGTCAAGCCCTGCAAGCCGTGGGCACCCCCGATGATGTCCTGGAGATGATTCAGCGGTTAGGGACTTCAATTTTGCTCCAATCGGTGGAAACAGAAGGGGCTCAAGCGGCGCTTCAAGGTCAATCGGGTACTCAAATCATTGATGACTACCGGGGAGTATCGGTCTTAAGCTCCTACGCGCCCTTGAATATTAAAGGGGTGAACTGGGTCATTCTTTCCGAGATGGATCTGGCCGAAGCCTATGCCCCGCTCACCAATCTACAGGGTTTTATTCTGATTACGGCGGTGATCTTGGTGTTTTTGGTCACGCTGATTGCGGTGGTGGCCGCCAACAGTTTGGTCAGGCCCATTAGTCTGCTGGTTGAAGACTCGCGCAAAATCATTTCCGGTGAACTGGCGGAAACGGATCTACAGCCCACCACCCATGACGAATTGAGTTTATTGGTCGAGGCGTTTAACGAAGTGAATCGGAGTCTGCGCGAACAGCGATCGCTGGTTGAAACCAAGGAACGGGAAAATCAAGCGTTGCTGCTCAACATTTTGCCGAGCACTGTTGCCGAGCGCCTGGAGCGGGGGGAAACCCTCATCGCCGATACCACCCAACAAACTACGGTCTTAGTGGCCAGTTTGGAAGGCTTGACAGAACTATCAGCTAAGCGAGCCGTGCCAGAAGTGACGGGACTGCTCACTGAATTGTTCAATATCTTCGACGAGGCCGCTGGGAGCCTGGATGTGTTGACGCTCAACCGGATTGGCGATTTCTACTTTGCGGTGTGTGGCTTAACCGCACCGCGCATGGATCATACCAAGCGGGTGGTGGATTTAGGATTGACGATGCTTGATAGCCTGCAGCGCTTCAATCACAAATACACTCTCGACCTCAAGCTACGTCTAGGCATTGATGGTGGGGAATCCATCGCCGCCGTGATTGAGACCAAACGCTTGAACTATCACCTTTGGGGCGAAACCTTGGCGATCGCCTATCAACTCCATCAGGTTGCGGCCAGCAACACTATTCGAGTCACGGAAGAAGTTCATGACAGCGTGCGTGATTTGTACACCTTCAAACCCGCTGAGGATATTGAAGTCGCTGAGGTCGGCCGCCTGACTAGCTGGGTGCTTTACCGGGGCGGGAGCGGTCGGCCCAACCTGGATGACACCGTTCGCGAAATTGAGGCCGTCGTGGCTCTGGAACCAGATTCCGCCTAACTTTTTGCTTATTCCAGATGACTGCTAAGCATCACTTTCTATCGCGTGACGGCAAGGAGCCTTGATCCTCCATGACTCAGACTATTTGGTTGAAAGCCTTACTCTTTGTTATCGGTTTTCCGTTAATCACCATCATCCTGGGTGAGCTGATTGATCGCCTTCAGCATCGAGGTTATAAATCCACCGCCCAACTGTTAGTGAATATTCGCATCTTGATGTTGCCCACCGTGGCAGTTTGGCTGCTGCTGCATCAGTTTTTGGCGACAGAGCGAGACACGATCGCCCTAAAAGCGATTGAAACCGCCATTGGGGGAGCGATGATTGTCACCAGCCTATCGCTGTTGGGGATACTTCTCACCAGTGAACCCAAAGCGACATCTCGAAAAGTTCTCCAGGTGCCTCGTCTGTTTCTGCAAATTGCCCGAATCTTAATCGTGCTCGGCATTAGCTTTTATGTCTTAAGCACTATTTGGGGCGTCGATCTGAGTAATCTAGCCACTGCTTTGGGAGTAGGCTCTCTGGTGATTGCCCTAGCCCTACAAAATACGTTAAGCAATCTGGTATCGGGCTTTTTGCTCCTGTTTGATAGCCCTTTCAAAGTGGGCGACTGGATTCGCTTTGGCGAGATTGAAGGCCAAGTTGTGGATCTCAATTGGCGATCCGTTCGCCTCCAAACTCTCGAACGGGATCTGCTCGTAGTGCCGAACAGTGTATTAGATCAACAAAGTATCTATAACTTCAGCCGGATCGACTCGCTGCATGCGGAACGCTACTTTGTGGGATTTTCCTACGATGATCCCCCCAATTTTGTGAAGCAGGTGCTTAAACACGCAGCTGACGAAACCGCTGATCTGCTGGAGAATCCGGCCCCTGATATCCGCACGATTTCCTACGATGACTTCGCCATTACCTATGAAGTCAAATACTACATTGATGACTACGCCAAATTTGAGCGCATTCGCAACGAACTGAGTACGCGGATTTTTTATGCGGCTAGGCGCAATGGTCTGACCATTCCGTTTCCCATTCGCACCTTGCATCACGTGCCGCAACAGCGGCCCAAACGAACTGAGCACGTGCAGGAAATCAGCAGCTTTTTGCGATCGCTTCCCTACTTCACTATTTTGGCTCCAGACACCATCACCACCCTGGCCGAAAGTACCGTGTCACAGGTGTATGGTACCGGCGATCGCGTCATGGTTGAGGGCGCTGCCGACGAGGGCTTTTACATCATTCGTCAAGGGAGTATCCGGCTGTTTGTTACCGATGCCCACCAGCAGCAACGCGAGATTGCCCACCTCGCTAAAAACGATTTTTTTGGTGAAACCGCCCTGCATCCAGGTGAGCCAAGTTTGGTTACAGGTGTGGTTGAGCAAGACTTGACTGTTCTAGTCTTTGGTCATGAGGAAATCGCAACGCTGATGGCGAGTAGCGCCCGCTTTGCCAACCAGATGAACCAGTTTATTGAAGACCGTAAAACCTCTATCCGCCTGGCTCAAGACGCTAAGCGGTACCGACCGACTCTACTCACTTCACCCAGTGGCCTGACTGCGCCATCAGAAATTGCCACCCAGGCATCTACGCCTTCTTAACCGTAAATCGGTCAAATTGTGCATTTTGATTTCACATATCGATAGTTTTGCCCCTAAGCCCTATGAACACGAAAAGTAAAGCCAAGGCCGACCCTAAGACCAAAGCCTCCCAGGTCTCCCCATCGAAGGCATCGCGGTCAGAGACAGCACCTTCCCAGTCACCGTCATCCCCTTCCGCAACCGCAACCGCAGAGAAAGTAACCATGGCTGCGAGCGCGGTGGACGAACAGGATTTACGCCTCTTTCAATCCGTCGATACGGACGGTAGCGGCACCATTACCCGGGAAGAGTTTTTGAATGCGTTTGTCCGGGCTGGACTCAAATTGACCGATTTACGCTTTTCTGAAAGTTTGCAGGAATTGGGTTTCCTGTCTCCCCGTAGTGACTCAGAGATTACTCTACAGCAGTTTCAAAAAATCATTCGGCCCAATATCCACCTCATTCGTCGCATTCTGAAGGCTCAGCTCATCATTCCTGATTTTCAGGACTTTTGCCGGGATATCGACAAGATCTATGAGCAGGTGAGCGATCACACGGGGGGTACCCTAGCTGACTATATTCCTCAGCTCGCCAGGGTCGATGAGCGCAATTTTGCCGTGGCGATCTGCACCGTTGATGGACAGCGGTACGCTCGCGGCAATACCCTGGAAAATTTCACCGTCCAAAGCACCAGCAAAACGATTTCCTATTGCCTGGCTTTAGAGGAGCTCGGGACAGAAGTCGTCCATCAGCATGTGGGCCGTGAACCCTCGGGTTTGGGCTTCAATGAACTCACCCTCAACAACAAGGGCCTGCCCCACAACCCCATGATTAATGCAGGGGCGATCATGTGCTGCTCCCTCGTTCGCCATGATTTGGTTCATGCCGATCGCTTTGACTATGTATTGGATTACTGGAGCCGTCTGTCGGGGGGCGATCGCATTACGTTCAACAATGCGGTCTACCTCTCGGAACGGGAGACGGCCCATCGCAATCGGGCCCTGAGCCACTACATGATGGAGAAAAAAGCCTTTCCCGAGTGGGCGGATTTAGAAGAAACGCTGGAATTCTATTTTCAGTGTTGTTCGATTGAACTCAATACGGATCAAATGTCTGTGGTTGCTGCCACGATGGCGAATGGCGGTACCTGCCCCATCACCGGCGAAAAGATTTTCAAAACCAGCACGGTGCAGCACTGCCTCTCTTTGATGTACTCCTGTGGCATGTACGACTATAGCGGGGAGTGGGCCTTCATCGTCGGTCTACCCGCTAAGTCGGGGGTATCGGGAGCCGTCATGGTGGTAATTCCCAACGTTCTGGGTTTATGCATTTGGTCGCCTAACCTGGATACCCAGGGCAATAGCGTGCGGGGGGTTGAATTCTGTAAGCAGCTGGTCAAAAAATTCAGCGTTCACAACTACGATAGTCTTGATTTTCAATCGGAGAAAAAGAACCCGCGAGTCAGTCCCATTCAGCGGGAATCGGAGGAAATCACGAGTTTCATAGAGGTTGCTAGCCGCGGCGATCTCACCGCTGTCACGCAATATCAGATTCGCGGCGTCGATCTAAATGCGGGCGACTACGATAAACGCACCCCGCTGCACCTGGCGGCGGCAGGTGGCCATAAAAACGTCGTCGGCTTTCTGATCGAGCATGGCGTCGATGTCAATGTCATCGATCGCTGGGGCTGCACTCCCCTCAACGACGCTGAGCAGCAGGGACATGATGCGGTTGTCACTATGCTAAAGAAAGCTGGCGGTAAAAAAGGCCAGGAATCTTACCCGCAAGCCGACATCAAGCTGCCCAGTTCGGTCACCACTGATGTGACAGCGATGATTTGGGCCGCTAGTCAGGGCAACCTGACGGCCATGTTGCCCTACATCGCGCGGGGAATATCCATGGATGCTGCTGACTATGACGGCCGCACGGCGATTCATCTGGCCGCCTCAGAAGGACAACTCAATGTCATTGAGTTTCTACTGGCCAATCAAGTGAATCCTAATGTTCAAGACCGCTGGGGTTTTACCCCACTGGATGATGCCATTCGACATCAGCACGATGCCGTCGCTGCAGCGCTTAAGGAAGCGGGCGGCCAGATAGGAACATTCCAACAAAATCAATAGGCAAGCTCTTGCCGCGCTTTACGTAACTGCTCAAGCAGCTTTACCCACAAATTGAAATCGATAGAGTACCAGACAGTGTCAGCACGTTATCAATGCTGAGATGCTCTCTAATGCTAGTGAGGTAAATAAACTCAAAAAGGAAGCTTTTTCTTGCTCACTTTCTCGCGATCGTAATCAAGCTCTCGCAGCTTCTTCATAATGCGACCAAAGTACTCACCCAAATACTCTTCCACCGTTGTAATTTCATCAGGATCGATTTCAAAGGTGGTATAGACCTCATCCATCGGAGCAGAAAGTGCTTTAGTGCCGGTTAAAACCTCGATGAAAGCAAGTCGGTCAGCAACATTCCAGCCCCACTGAAAATAGAACAGAATATTTTTAACCACGCGAAGCAATCCCAGCGGCATCCGGGATACCCGGGCATCTTGACCGGTGAGACGCTCGCACAGACGAATAATCTCGTTAGCTTCCCAAGCGCGGCTGCCGGCTAGGGGAAAACTGCGCTTCACGGTGTCAGAATTGTGCAAAGCGGCAACGGCAAACCGAGCAATATCTTGGGTATTCATGTAAGCGATCGGTGCCGCGCCATTCATCACCCAAATACCCTGCTTTTCCAGAATTGGAATGGCGTATTGACCAATCAGTCCTTGCAGAAAACCACAGGGCCGAAGAATGGTGTAATCCAGCCCAGATTCAGCTAAAAACTTCTCAGTGCAGTGCTTGATATTCATCAAAGGAACATCAGGATATTTTTCTGCACCCAAAATAGACACAAAGATATAGCGACCAATATTCGCCTCTTTGGCAGCCGTAATCAGGTTAACCTTGCCTTCCCAGTCAACCTGTTGAATAGCATCACTGGGACGAGCCGTTGCCGCATCGATGACAGCATCCACATCTGCCAACGCGGGGGGCAAAGTTTGAGGCGCGCAGATATTGCCTCGGAGGAGCTGTGCGCCCCATTCGCGCAGAAAAGCACCGCGCTGAAAGCTTCGTACAAGACATTTGACCTCATGGCCTTCGTCTAAGGCGCGCCGAACGATTTGTCTGCCCAGCGTGCCAGTGGCACCAATGACCAACAGTTTCATGAGAAAACAGAAACAAAAGTTTACGTTTTATAACCATACCAGATCAACCCCAAGTGTCTCATTGATTGCGGCTGGGTTTCGAGAAACTTATTCTTCGCCGCCCTGAAGCCGCAGCATCAAAAACCCAATTCCTAAGCCCACTAGGGTTAAAACAAAAATTAATGCAGATGTACCAAAAATTTCGCTGCCCATGATAAGTTTTCTCCTATGCTCGACTGCATTCAATTGTAATCAGGGACTTGCCAGAAATAATTGACCTGTTACTGACGTTTGCCTTAAAGCAACATCTTGCGTCAGCGAAACCAGCCGTCAGATTTACAATGCTGCTCCATGCTCAAAATAATGAGTTTTGCTACGCCATCAGTCTGCTAGCAAGGATTGAGCCAACATATAGCGTCTCTTTCGCAGAAGAAAATTAAACCGGCAAGCAAACTGTTGACCAATAACGCCTTTTGGATATGACATTAGTCGCAATTATTTTACAGTCTTGCGAGATAGCATTCAGCGTCTCGTTTCAGCTAACTATTCTTCTGACTGACTTTTCAAGATGACCCATTCCCTTGATGGCCACCTCAAAAAAGTGAATGCTCGGCTCAAGGCAGCGTGTTTAGGACTCAAAGTTGAGCGGCGGGGCGATACTTTGGCCCTACGTGGTACGTTGCCTCCCCGTCCAGGCAGCGATCGCCTGCGTCCTCACCAGCAGCGCATTCCCCTTAAACTACCAGCCAACAAAGCAGCTCTTAAGCAAGCGGAACAGGAAGCTAAGGTGATTGCGGCGCGGCTCATTGAAGGGTCGTTTGACTGGCACCAATATCTAACCCGGTCAGGACCAGTTTTAGGCTCCGATGAACTGGCAGACAAAATCGCCGCATTTGAGCAGCATTACATTGCAGCAGCCCAGGCCGATCCCGACAAGCATCCAGCGTCAGTAATGACGACATGGAATAAAGCCTATGCGCCCTATCTGCGCAAGCTACAGGCGTTAAGCAAGCGCCGCACCAGCCTCAGTTTGCCAGAAGCGATCGTCGCCACGGTGAAAGAAACTCGTGCCAATTCGCGTAGCCGTCAAGTTTGCTGCACGGCTCTAACTGCCTTTGCTCAGTTTTTGGCTCTAGAGTTACCAATTGACCTCAAAACCCTGTGGGGTAAGTATGGCGGCAGCCGTACTCAAAAGCGTCAGTTGCCCACTGATGCACAAATCATTGAGTGGTTTCATCGCATTCCTAATCCGACTTGGCAGTTCGTCTACGGCATGATGGCGGTCTATGGTCTGCGGAATCATGAGGTATTTTTCTGCGATCGCAGTGCTTTAACCATCGGCGACCCAGAAGCTGCGATCGAAGTGTTAGACACCACTAAAACCGGAGCCCATGACGTGTGGCCCTTTCCTCCCGACTGGGTAGCTGAATTTAGCCTGCGTGACGGCGAGTTGCCTGATATCGAAGTCAATCTTAAGCAAACTACACTGCAGCGTATTGGCCAGCAAGTTACCCTCCAGTTTCACCGATACGAAATCCCCTTTGCTCCCTACGATTTACGCCATGCCTGGGCCGTTCGCACCATTCTGCTGGGAGTACCCGACACCGTTGCTGCCCGCATGATGGGCCACTCAGTTGCCGTCCACAACCGCACCTACCACCGATGGATTACCCGTCGCGATCAGCAGCAGGCAGTGCGCGCAGTTCTAAATTCTTGAAGCTGTGCAAATTTGCCAGCTGAAGCTTACGCATCGGCAAATATATTCAAAGCATATTGGCCATCTGAACTCGCTCAGAGATGGCTAACAAACTCTGTGAACAGCAGTGTTCAATAGGGCTTGGATCGGCACTTAAATCACCCACCTCAGACACGAAGTGGCTGTAAGGGTTTGGCAGTGCCAAATCCCAGCGACTGGATCAGCCATTTTCAAGCAACGCCATTAGCTCTACACTCGGGTGGTTCGTCCTCTGGTCCCACCGCAATTGAAGACAGCAGACTTTTCAAGATATTTTTTGCAGATTGATTCTCAGAAAACACTGAAAATTTTTGGCCATTTGGAGTTAACTGCCCGAGTTTGACTACCTGAGCTACTGAGAAGGAGCCCTGAAAAACCAGTGTTCGCCTCCTAGTCAAATAAACTTAGGTAGCTTTTATCACAGCGAACGACTCCTTTAAGGTGTTCCCTTAAAAATTCCTGTTCAGCCCCGATTCTGGCTGCAGAGATTAACTAGAAGCGTGACATTAACCAACCATGCTTCTCTAATTGTCAAGCTACTATGACAGTGTGACATTGCTAATTGAAGCAGCGGAATTGGCTGGAACTGGCCTTGTTCTAAGCTTTTAATACCAATGATTGACCCTGACCCGTTTCCTAACGTGGTTCTTAGCGAGTCTCAGGAAATTCGCTGTAGAACACCAGCTTGTGAAACTAAGCCCATTTTCAGGAGAAATCATTTATGTCTACGATCGCCCCCCGTATTGACATTGACAGCGCCCTGCTGCCCGAAAACGGTCTCAATCTAGTTGACGGCAACAGCACGCTGCGTTTGCCAGAACTCCCCACCGACCAGGTTGCTGAACTCGCACTGCCTGTCTTCGACGAGCAGGCTTTGATCTCAACTTCCGCCGCTGCAACCGATGGGATTTGGGAAAATGCGGATATTGCCGTTATCGAACAAGCGATCGCGCTTGGATTTTTGCCGCCCCAAAACTTATCGGTACAGTCGCCGCAGTCCGCCAGTGAAACCAGTGACCCTTTAACGGATACAGCCCATAAGGAGATAAATAACCCCTGGTGGTTTCGGGACTCTACCAGTATTCCCGCTGATGTCATAGCCTCCAACAGTGCGGCGGCTGACTTTGATCCTCTAATTGGCTATGGCTTAATTGACGCTGCCGCCGCCGTTTCAGCGGCACTGGGTCAAGTCATTGACACCGAGGTGCCTGATACCGGCGGGGTGAACTGGGGCAATGACCTGATCAATGCCCCGGAGGTTTGGGCAGAAGGTATTACCGGCGAAGGGGTCGTGGTTGCAGTCATTGATTCTGGCACCGACATTACCCATCCTGACCTGTCGGCAAACCTGTGGACAAATGAGGGGGAAATCTTCGGTGACGGCCTTGATAATGACGGTAATGGCTTTGCCGACGATATCTATGGCTGGAACTTTGAAATCGGCCAATTCGATAACTTAGTATTGCCGGGCACCATGAATTCCGGTCAAGATCACGGCACCCACGTTGCCGGGATTATTGCGGCAGCTAATGATGGCGTTGGCATCACTGGCGTCGCCCATGACGCGCAAATTATGTCTATTCGCTTGGGTGACGTAGGGCCAGGTCCCGACGGCGCTTCGGTTTTCCTGAACGGTGGCAGCTTAGTTAATGCCATCTATTACGCCGTTGATAATGGCGCTGATGTGATCAATATGAGCCTGGGAACGGGACCTTCGCCAGCCTTAGAAGCGGCCTTGGCCTATGCTGCTAGCCAAGATGTGTTCGTCGTCAGCGCCGCTGGCAACAGCAGCGCCAGCACCCCCAGTGCCCCTGCCAGCTATGCAGTCAATGATGGCGCTTCGGTGGGTGCGGTTGATAGCGATGGTAACCTAGCCTTTTTCTCCAATCAGGCCGGGTTCAATTCCAACATTCAACACGTGACGGCTCCGGGAGTGGGCATATATTCCACCCTGCCGAATGGAGAGTACGGCTTCAAAAGCGGCACCTCCATGGCGGCACCCTATGTTGCGGGCGTGGTGGCCCTCATGCGACAGGCCAATCCTGATTTGACGGTTGATGACATTGGCGAGATTTTGACAACAACAACGGCTTAAGCGCCGTCATTCAGTCACCGTGGTGAGTTGGGTAGGGCAATGAAGCGATGTTGGGGCGAACGAGTGCGCCCGTGCAGTAAGTGATGGATAGAGTGCCATCAGCATGGCGCCATCTACAGAAGTCTCCAAACAAAGGGGTAAGAGCTCTGCGCTTAAGTAACCCACCTAAAGCACAAAGTGGCTGTAAAGGTTTGGCACTGCCACACCCCAACGACCGGGCACGCTATTTTCAAGCGACTCCCTAATTAGGCTGTTGGGGTGAATTTTGGCTTTCTCTTGGCGAAAAAGTACTGCGCCATATTTTCGATTATTTGCTTCTAGTTTTCCGCATCTTCCATGCCGCACTTCCCACGCCACACACTGCTGCAGTAGCTCATAAGCTTTCTCAGGCTGTAGACCGCATTTCCGTGATCTACAACACAAAAGCTCCAAAAAGTCTTGATCCCCCCTTGCAAATAAGAACTTCCCATCTCACACTGAAAGGTGTTAGCTCAAACTCAATTGCATGCGGTTGCGAGGTTCCTGGTGAAAAGAGTTTTATCAATCATTCTTGGTGGAGGTGCTGGCACTCGCCTCTATCCGCTCACTAAGTTTCGGGCTAAGCCGGCTGTTTCTCTAGCTGGAAAATATCGCTTAATCGATATTCCTGTCAGTAACTGCATCAATTCTGAGATTCATAAGATTTACGTATTGACGCAGTTCAATTCCGCCTCACTAAATCGCCACATATCGCGGACGTATCAATTTTCTCAATTTTCTGAAGGATTTGTGGAAGTTTTAGCGGCCCAGCAAACGCCAGAAAGCCCCAGTTGGTTTCAAGGAACTGCCGATGCCGTTCGCAAATATTTGTGGATGTTGGAAGCGTGGGACGTTGATGAGTTTTTGATTCTGTCTGGGGATCATCTCTACCGGATGGATTATTCTCTATTTGTTGAGCGCCATCGCAGTACAAACGCCGACGTAACGCTATCAGTTGTGCCCGTCAATGAAAAAGTAGCATCCAGCTTTGGATTGATGAAAATCAACGAGACAGGGCGAATTGTCGACTTTTATGAAAAACCGAAGGGGGATGCTCTGACACAAATGCAGGTCGATACGTCAACCCTGGGACTAACGCCTGAACAAGCCGCGGAAAAGCCTTATATCGCCTCGATGGGCATTTATGTTTTTAAGAAGCAGGTATTGATTGATTTACTGCGTAAAAATCTGGAGCAAACCGATTTTGGCAAGGAGATTATTCCTAACTCGGCCAAGGATTACAACATTCAGGCTTATTTGTTTGATGGCTATTGGGAAGATATCGGGACGATCGAGGCCTTCTATCACGCTAACTTGGCTCTAACAAAGCAGCCACAGCCGTCCTTCAGCTTCTATCACGAAGATGCGCCGATTTATACGCGATCGCGCTATCTTCCTCCTTCCAAGCTGCTCAATTGCCAGGTCACTCAGTCCATCATCGGCGACGGCAGTATTCTTAAAACCTGTCAGGTACATCACTCCGTTATTGGCCTGCGTCAGCGGATTCAAGAAGGCTGTGTCATCGAAGAGTCGCTGTTGATGGGGGCCGATTACTACGAGCCGCTGTCGGAAAGTAGTCGTCATCTCACTCGCGGCAAAATTCCCATGGGCATTGGTGAGGGCTCGGTGATTCGACGGGCCATCATCGATAAAAATGCTCGTATTGGTCGCAACGTGCAGATTGTGAATAAAGAAGGTGTCGAAGAAGCTGAGCGAGAAGATTTAGGCTTCTACATTCGCAGCGGCATTGTGGTCATTCTCAAGAATGCGGTAATTCCTGATGGCATGGTGATCTAGAAACAGGTGTCTGGCAATTGCCCATCTCTGAATCCAAGGCAAGACATCATTCTTGGCGGATATCCACTTTAGGCTTGGTCAGCGGGCCCGCCGATTGCATTAGCCTTTTGGCAGCGATCGCGGCAGCGTCTTAACCACGGAGTTGGGTTTCTAGCTCCTGACGAATGCGAGAAACGGTAGAGTCGGCATCGATTTGACTGAGAATGTCCTGCATGACGGCCTTAACACCGTTTGGTCCCCAGGTGCAACCCTGCTCTAAATAAACTTGGGCCGCCTTGCCGACGGCATAGGTGCCATAGCCCGCCGCTCCCGCCTGAGCCGCCATGATGCCCATCATCGCTGAGAGCCCACCGGCACTGTCAAACATACTCCAGACGGCAGCTGCCCCCTTGCCGGTGCCAAACAGCAGGCCGGCGCCGATTTCGCTGAGCAGCAGCGTTCCAGAACTTTTGGCGATCGCCTGCCACAGCTGCTTGGCCTCATGCTGAGTGATCGGTAGGCTGTAAAGCTTAGCTAAGGAGCGAATCATCGCCAAATCGGTGACAAAGCCTCCCGCCAAGTCCAGCACAGCAACTGGATTGAGGGCAACGGCCAGGGCCTTATATCGGGCAAATTTCCAGATCAGGGCTTCGGCTTCATCGTGATGGAGAGCGATCGCTCGGCGGGCCATATCCGCTTCTAAAGAATCCGCCTCTCGCAGGGCATTTAAGGCAATTAGGGCAGTGCCATCTTGACGAGCGATGGTCAACAGGGCCTGCTTCAAGCTGTCCATCTGCAGCGGCAGCTTTTCCCATTCGTAGGTGACTTTGCCATCAGGCCATTCCACTCGCACCTGCATGGGTGTCGGCGCGGCCGCAACCATCACAATTTCATCCACCGCCAAGGCTGCGTTGGGGCGATCGCGGTTGGTAGACTTCCAAAGATTTGTTAGCACGTTGTAAATAGCTTGGCGATCCGTATTAGGAAACAGATCGATTTTGTTAAAGACCAGCAACAAGGGCTTTTGGGCAGCCTGTAGGGCCACCAGCGCGTCATATTCCGTGCGGGTGATGTCACCGGCGACGACGAACAGAATCAAGTCTGCTTGGTGAGCCACTTCCTGGGCCATGGCGCCCCGCGCTTCCCCCTCCACTTCGTCAAGACCGGGCGTATCAATCAGCTCAATTTGCGGCAGTTCATCTAAATCGTGAACCGCCTCGATGGGGGGTCGCCAATAGAGCGATCGCGGCCAGCGGGTGACCCCGTGCAGCGGCCCAGTTGGCAAAATATCCTCGCCTATCAGAGCATTAATCACAGCCGATTTGCCCCGACTCACCAGCCCAAATACCGCCACTCGCAGCACCGGCTTTGCTAATCGTGCCTCCAGCGCACTCAGAGCGCTGACACCATCTTGAACCGCGATTTTTTGACTCTGCTGCTCGACATTGCCGAGGCCCTGCAGCGTTGCAGTGTAGCGCTGCACACTCTGGCGGATAGCCTGACGCACCTGCTGAAATCGATTGGTGGCAGAGATTGACACAGCGGCATTCTCGAACAGGATAAGGGAAAAAGCAGAAGAACTACACAGGCTCTCTGGAAGGAACAGCTTCAGCCTGAGGGGCCACGGTAGTCACCGACTGCGCCGGCAATTCTAATACCGGAGTTGTGCCAGAAGCTAAAGCGGGAGCAGATTTCAGGGTCAACTTTTGAATTCCTTGGTTGATTAAGGACTGCAAAAACTCAGCGCGCTGGGTAATGGGCAATAAAGTCTGAATTTTTTGCCCGATCGCCGCCACCGATATGGCTGTTGTCCCCTGGCCAGATAGGGCCCGCTCCTCAAAGTAGGCCATCAGACTCTCACCACAAAGACGAGTTAGATAAGCGGCGCTAAACGCTTGCACGCTGCCGGCCACCACAAAAGTGGCAGCGTGGCTTTTGAGGGCCCCTGTCAATACCTGGGTGGAGACTTCGACAATGCCCAGTTTTACGACGGCGGATACCAGTTCAGCGGCGATCGCTTGCGCCTGATCAAGCGCAAGCGGCTGCTGATAAACTCGACCCAAATCCATCACCAGTTGACCATTGATGGCGATCGTGGCCAACAAATCTAATGACGGCACCGGACTGGCAAATGCCGTGGCGGCAGCAGTCCACTGTAGCTGTTCCACCAGCGGCAGGGCCTGCTGACGGCGCACCTGATTCCATGCCGTTTGCATATCTCGTCGCAGTTGCTGCACCTGACGCATCACCGTTTGCGCCACCAGGTTAGGAACGTCGTGCTCGAGCCATTCGGTGACAGCAGCAGCGACGGATGCCACGTCCGCTGCCGGGGTTTCCATGCGATCGCTCACCTGCCCTGAGGCATCATAGGTGCGAACTTTAATGGCGCGAGGCGCCGTCGCGATCGCTCCAGCGGTAATCTCCTGGGGTAAGGTCTGCAGTCGCTCTTGAATTTGCTGTAAAACGATATCGCTTTCTGCTGGCAAATAATTGTCTCGCTTATTGAGCGCGAGGGCGACCCGCTGTCCGCCACCGCTCAAATTCTTCAAATCCGCCCAAACCGATTCGGTCAAGTCTTCAGTAATGAGATAAATTACGGCGTCTTGCTGCTGCAGTAGCGTCGCCATCGTCTCAGGATGAGCCGTTTCAGCCGTTAGCGCCACTTCAGTTAAGGTCAGAGAGACCTCGGCGTCCACAAATTTTAGTTCAGTCAGGAAAGACAGCAGGCTAGATTTGCCTGTGCGAGGATAGCCGGCGATCGCAACTTTGAGCTGAGTCCGCTCGAGCTCGGCCAGCAGCGTCTGTCGCTGCTGCTCCAGTGCCGCAATTGTGGCTTTGGGATCGGCTGAGGACAACGATTCCAGTTCTCTCTGCAAAGCCGTCAACTCGGTTTCAAGGGCCGCGATCGCAGTTTCCACCTGTTCTCGCTCGACGTGGGCGATTGGCTTGACGTCTGTTGGCTCCATCTCCGGTGACTGTCGTCGCCACCACCAGACCCCGGCTCCCGCAGCAACCAATCCAGCCACAGTCGTGCTGTCGGCTAACAAGTCTTGCAAACCACTCAGCAGACTTAAACTCGCGGCGAGCCCCAATCCGCCAATCAAGATAGGACGTTCTAAAAGCCGTTTGCGAATCACCACGCAGACCCCGTGAATACCAATGCGCTTGGCGCTATGCCAGTGACAAAGCAACTACATTTTAAGGTCTTTGCGGAATTTGCTGATTACGGAAAACCTCCTTGAGGAAGAACTTAATCTTTTGCCGGTTAATGGTGTGCAGCGCGACTTTGTCGATAGCAACCTGACAAATTGGGAAGCGCCAACGGCAATGGTTTAGCTTTGGTCATTGTCATCTAGCCAGCAAAAATACGTTCTCAAGTTTGAAAGTTACACAGCGCCTAAGCTTCGCTGCTGCTAGATTTCGCCTTAGTCGATGTTTGCCAGGTGCGGCGCCAACTCTGCCAGCTCATCACGCTACCAGTGCCCAACATCCACAAGAGTCCCAGTCCGTTAAGCAAAACGTAGACTGACTTGAAGGTTGAGCCTAGATATTCTCCTTCGTGAATGGACATCAAAAAGTGCACTTGGTCCCGAGAAAGACCCAACCAGTCTTTAGACAGCCGATAGGTGACGCCGGTAAATACGGTGACGAGCAGCGGCAAAAACACCAAAGGAGCGGCCATACGGTGAAATTGGCGGACGAGCACTTTGAACTTCATAACTCGGAGAATTAACAGACCCTAATATCATGCTGGCTGAGGCACGATCGCCCTGTTAGCGACTTGGTCGCACCTTATTGACAAAAGCCGAATTGACGCCGCTGTGTTGACGTCGTGGGGTAAAAGACAGATGCTGAAGCCAGCGATTTCACAATTGTCTCATTTTCGCCGATACAATATTGTCTTGATAGTTGCATTTGCTCGTTGGTGCGCTCTGCCAAAGCGCCCAAGCGCCAGTAGAGCCATTCAGGCAAAGCTTAGGAGCTTCTGTGCTACTCTGACGGCCCGTGCCGGTAGAACATCTGAGGAGCACAGCGATTGCACCCATTACCTAAGCGTTGTAAATTCTCCAAAATATCCCGTTTGATAACGCTCAATGATTGAAGGACTCAGCCTTAAAGCATGGCTCTACGCACCGGGCAACGGGCAATATTTGCTGATCAATGCGGTCATCGGGATCGGCATTGCTGCTGATGCCGTTATTGCCACCATTGGTCGATTCAAGCGTTTCACCACGGGGCGAGATGCGCTAGCTTGGGCTGCCGCAGTCGGGCTGACACATACGCTGTTTCCCATGATTGGCCTAATTGGCCTGTGGTACGCCGCCAGTTCCTTTCCGTCGCTGAAGGCCGGGATTTACGGCGCGGGCTTTTTGGCAATGGTTTGGTTTATCAACGATGCCTTACGCGAGGTGGTTGATGTCAGCGACCAGTTAGAGGAGCCGGGCGACGAGGTAGATCATGAACAGGACTTGCTTTTCCAGCTTTTGTCGAAGCATTCGCGATTTTGGGCCGCAGTGTGGGCAGTGTCCATCGACGCCCTGGTAACGGGGCCTGGGAAAACGGCGGCCACTGCCCATTGGAGTCAGGCTCAGGTATTGGGCAGCTTTCCTTTGGTCGGCTCAATCGTCTTTGGTCTAGTGATTTTGAGCGCCTGGCCCGCGATCGCGCTGCGGCAATATTGGCAAGACCAAAGGCTTGACAATCCGCGCGGCTTTGCCCGCTTTACCACCGTAGGTTTCTGGGTTGAGCTCAGTATCTTTCTCTATTTTGCCTATCTGGCGGTTTCGGAAATGCTGCTGACGCTAGGGTTACCGCCATTAGCTAACGAATTTTTAATTTCTGGATTACTCACTCTGGGAACAATTTTGGGATTATTGGCAACCCTCGGCAATCGGGTGTGGGGCAAGCAACTGCATGAAGCTAAGAACTTACTCAAAAGGTAATTTGAAAGTTGGCGTTTTCAGAGCGTCTGCTTTGAAAGGGCAAAATACGGGACGGAAGGGCCGCAGACATAACGCCTTAAGCGGTTTGCACTGATCGGCAACCTGGTCGCAAAGTTGGCGAAGGGATAAATTGCGATAGCTTTGCTGAGGCAGCATGCCCCTTCCCCAGACCCCAGGCACGAGACTAAAAACCATTGGGCAGTTTTAACCGGCTGGAATAAAGCCTCTGCCAGAGTTGTTGCCCAAACAGTTCAGGCATCATCTCTGGCAAAGCCGGATAATCGGGCTATGCTCAAAACAAATTCGATCAGGATTGGTCTATGAGTGACGCACTTTGGCAACAGTCGGCGATCGCCTCGAACTTAGCAGATCATCAAATTGCCTGTGGCGTGGTGCGTCATCCTGTGACACAGAATTGGCAAACTTGGTTTTCCCTTTTCGGAACTGACATCACCTGCATTTTTGCCAGCAAAAGTTACGATCTAGCCCATTCGGTTCGTCAAATGTTTGTCGTCGAGCTACGTTCAGGCTGCTTGATAAGCAGCGATCGCGCCAAAGCCTTTATGGCCGATTTGCAGAACCTAACGGGCAGCGAACTGATTGATCCCCTGCCGCAAAAGAATCTTGAGACCCTGGGCCAGCAAATTCATCAACAGTTGACGCTAGAAGAGGTTGAAACCAAGCGGCTCAGCTAAAGAGATTATTCGCTCAAAGTTTCGCCCCGCCTGAGTGGCTATTTGTTGAAACTCGCTCAACCCAATTTTCAGCGCAAATCTACCATCGGTCGCAAAATTGCTTGCCCCCCAGCCGCGATCGCCCCTCGACACATTCATCTCCCAAGGGACTATAAATAGGTGCCCCATTTACGATATGATGGCTCCGGTGGATAGGAATTCATACCTATTGAGTCTTTGAGTAAACAGAGGGCAAAGCGCAGTGGTTAGAGTAGCAATTAATGGCTTCGGAAGGATTGGTCGGAACTTTCTACGTTGTTGGTTGACCCGCGACAACAGCCAATTAGAGGTGGTTGCCATCAATGACACCTCTGATCCCCAAACGAATTCTCACTTGTTAAAGTACGATTCGATGCTGGGACGGTTAGATGCCGACATCCAGCCCGGAGAAGACACCATCACCGTTAACGGCAATACCATCAAGTGCTGCTCTGACCGTAATCCCAATAACTTGCCCTGGAAAGCGTGGGATATTGATTTGGTCGTTGAATCCACCGGCGTTTTTCGGAGCGCTGAGGGGGCTGGTCGTCATATTGAAGCCGGCGCCAAAAAGGTTTTAATTACCGCTCCTGGAAAAGGCAGTGGCATTGGCACCTATGTCATGGGGGTCAATCACGAAGACTATGATCCCGCTCAGTACGATGTTGTCAGCAACGCGAGCTGTACGACTAACTGCCTAGCGCCAATTGTGAAAGCTCTGCACGAGAGCTTTGGGATCGTTAAAGGGACCATGACCACCACCCACAGCTATACGGGTGACCAGCGTCTGCTAGATGCCAGCCACCGCGACCTGCGCCGTGCCCGGGCAGCCGCTCTCAACATTGTTCCTACCACTACTGGAGCCGCTGAAGCCGTGGCCAAGGTTTATCCGGCGGTCTCCGGCAAGCTAAATGGGATTGCCCTACGCGTACCCACTCCGAATGTGTCGGTCGTTGACTTTGTGGCCCAGGTCGAACAGCCCGCGATCGCTCAGCAAATCAACGACGCTATGAAAGAAGCTGCCGCAGGTAAGCTGAAGGGAATTCTAGGCTACAGCGAGCTGCCGCTAGTGTCCATCGACTATCGTAAAACCAATGAGTCTTCCATCGTTGACTCCAGCTTAACGATTGCCCTCGGTGGTGATCTAGTAAAAATTGTGGCCTGGTACGACAACGAATGGGGCTACAGCCAGCGCGTCGTTGATCTTGCCGAATTAGTGGCCGAGAAGTGGAATTATTAAGTTCTTAGCCCTCTTAATGACGACTGCTTTTTAGCTCAAAGTTTTCGCTGACATAAGCTTTAATTAAGCGCCCAGTGGTTATTGATGCAGCCACTGGGCGTTCTGTTAGGGGCAATAAAAGGATGAGGCAGTGGCGCTGACGAAGTGAGCAGATGGGCCAGGTTTGTCGGGAGCGAAGTCTCGCAGGACCTTGAAGTGGACGATTTTCAGAGTTTGCATGCTTTAGTTGGCTGAACGCTAAACTCCAAATTTTGCCTTCTACAGCTTCTTTTGCGTCGTGCAATGCTGTTCACCCCATTATCAACAAAAAGCGATAAAACAATGTCCCATATTGCTGCTCAGCCCTACAGCTATTCACTGCCCAGTAGCGATCGCCTCGCCCTAATGATCATTGACATGCAGCGCGACTTTTTGGAGCCCGGGGGATTCGGTGAAGCCTTGGGCAATGATGTGGCGCCTCTGCAGGCGATTGTTCCTACCGTGCAACGGCTGCAGCAGTGGTTTCGCGATCGCGGCTGGCTGATTATTCAAACCGTCGAAGGACACCAGCCTGACCTATCCGATTGTCCAACAGCAAAGCGCGATCGCGGTAAGGGAACGCTTAAAATTGGCGATGCTGGGCCCATGGGGCGCATTCTTGTGCTGGGAGAGCCCGGCAACGGCATTATTCCGGAGCTGACGCCTCAAGGCAACGAAATTGTCATCGGCAAGCCTGGCAAAGGAGCCTTCTATGGGACGCCCCTAGAATCCATTTTGCAGGAGCAGAGCATTACTCACCTGCTGTTCACTGGCGTCACCACAGAAGTTTGCGTGCAAACCACCATGCGCGAAGCGAACGATCGCGGCTACGAGTGCCTGCTTATCGAAGATGGTACCGCCAGTTACTTTCCTGAATTTAAGCAAGCCACCTTGGACATGGTGCGCGCCCAAGGTGGCATTGTCGGCTGGACGGCGACTGCTGACCAGGCGATCGTTGGCCTTGATGCATTGTCCCTAACGGCGAAGAGCATCACGCCTCGCCAGTAATTGATAGCGATTCAACCCAAATCCGAGGACACACGCCTCCCGGCGTAATTTCCGGCTCTGTCTCAACATGAATGATCGAATTCAGCAGCTCACGAAAATCTCCGGCTACGGTAGCCGACTCGATGCTGACTTTTTTGCCTCGATTCACTAGCCAGCCGTCAAATGGTAGAGAAAAAGAACCCTGCAGCGCATTGACCCCAGCGTGGAGCGCCTGCACATCATCGATAAGAATTACATTTTCAGCAGTTTCCAGACTTAACGTTTGCTCTGACGGTTGCCCGGCGGTTACGTGATAAAAGTTGGCCCCAATACTGACTTTTGCCCCAATGCTGGCATGTCCAGTCGGTTCCGTCCCCATGCGTTTGGCCGTGCCGGCGCTGTGTAAAAAGTTGCTGAGCACTCCATTCTCAATAATTGGCAGGCGGCGAGTGGGCGTTCCTTCGTCGTCAAACGTCTCAGCACTAACGTTTTCGATATGTAAGGCATCGTCATAAACGGTTAATAGCGGCGCCGCAATCTGAGTTCCCAAGGAATCGGCTGTAGACAGGCTGCGGTTATCTAAGATGCTTTGGGCATTAAACAGATTAGAAAACGCCCCTAATAAACTTAGAAACGCCTCCGCAGAAAACACCACTGGATATTTGCCCGAGTCGATTTTCTGATAGTTGAGATGGCTCAAAGTTTTTTCCGTCGTCTCCTGAATGCAGGCATCAACCTCGAGGTGAGCTAAGCCCCGATGCACTCGCATCGCGCCCGCCGATCGCGGTTTCATGCCCTCTTGTTCGGTCTTACTGTAGAGATAGAGAGACACATAACTACGGCTTTCCTGCCGCTGTGCCCCCTCGCTGTTGAGGTAAAAGCGATCAACCTGCTGTTGGGAAATGCCGTTGTAAGGCACCGAAGCGATCGCTGGATGAGCTGCCAGTACCGCTTTTTCTGCTCCAATTAAAGTTTGAATTAAATCCTGAACGTCACTCGCTGGCGCAATTTCACAGTTCACTGTGGCGGTTGGGGCGGTCGCCGCAGGACTAAAATCTGGCACATGCTCCTTTGCCCCAAAAGTACTGGCACCAGCAGCGCTTTCCAACGCCAGACTAATGCCCTGAGGATCGACATCGGTGGTTGTGGTAACGCCGACTAAGCCCTGGTCATTCCAGACGCGCACGATGACGCTTGCTCGCTGCGACGCCTTCACCTGTTTGGGTTCCCCTTGGTCAACCTGCACACTGGTGGCATCCACAGTGGAGCCGTAGACATCATACTTGTGGATGCCCTGTTGTTCGGCACTCTCTTTGGTATAAGTCGCAATTTCCTGGAGCGTTGGCATAGCGTTTCTAAATTCCTGGCAGTCAATCTAACCTTTATTTTAAGGGGCAGTAGCCGGCTACGTAATGAAGTCAGGAAAGCCGACTCTTACCCCAAACCAATCCCCTCATACCCAGCTACCCAGCCACCCCATTACCCCATCACTCCTCCACTCAGCTAAGCCAGCGAGCGATCGCCACTGCAACGGGTCCCAAAACCAAAGCGGGCAAAAATGAGGCGATGCGAATTTTGGCGACCTCCAACAGGCCTAACCCTAAACCCACAATCATCATGCCGCCGATGCCGGTCGTGAGCATGACGTGGGGATCCGTAGCCGGATCGCCCAGCACAATAGCTAAACTCCCCGCCAGCAGAGAGAGTCCTCCTTGAACCAGCAAAATCGTCAGCGTCGAAAAACCGACGCCGATACCGTAGGATCCGGTGAGAGCGATCGCCGCCAGGCCATCCATCGTGGCCTTTAGAGTCAGCAACGTATTGTCGCCCATCAGACCATTATTCAGGCTGCCGATAATTGAAATCGGGCCGATGCAGAACAGCAGGCTGGCGGCCACAAAGCCTTCGGTGAAGCGGCCGCCACCTTTGACTTGAGCTTTGAGGGTGTCACCAATCGCCAGCAGTCGCTTTTCCACCTGCCACCATTCCCCCAGTAGGCCCCCGATCACCAGCGCCAGGAGACCCAAGATTACGCCGTCAATCAATCCAGCATCAACTTCAAAGAGACTTTGAGACATCGCCAAGCCGATGACAATCGTGAGCAGTCCCAGCCCTTGAGTGATAATTTGCTGCATTGAGAGCGGCAAACGGTGTCGCAGCCAAAGCCCCAACCCCGAGCCCACCAGCACGGTAAAAACGTTTATCCAAGTTCCACTGGTGCGTGCCCAAAAGCTCAACATATCTGCCCACAAGAAAATGCCTTCCCCAGTATTGTCACAGGGAAGGCACGGCACGAGGAACGCTGGAAAAATGAAATCGCCGGAGCGCGGCGAATCGCTTAGCGTCAGGATGCAATTCGATCAAGAAGCCGGCTGGAGCGCTGCCACAGTTCATCCCACCAGGGCATTGATTCGGAATCTACGGGCCGCACGCCCACAGCAGGCAGTTGGCGACGAATGTCGTTAATATTCCAGCCGGTGAGTCGCGCTAGGGTTTGGGCTTCTTGCTCAAAGCGGCGCGGCAGCGATCGCCGATATTCTCGTCCAGCATCACAGGTTGCTTCACCTAAGAACGGATGCTGCATTACATAGCGTCCCTGAAAAAATTCCTGATTATTGGTTTGCTGAAACACCAAATCTTCGGGAAATTTATCGCGGCCATAGCGCACATGCAGCCTTGTAATGAAGACGTTAGACTCCCACGGAGAACTGCCGGGCGTCACCCAAAACACACCGGCTTGCCGCAACTCATCAGCGTTAAGCGGCTCTGCTGAACAGGGATCGCAGCCGGCCATGCTCCAGGCATATTCCAAAAAGGCGACCTCTTGGTTTTCCTGCTGATGACTGCGATCAAACATGGCGCCATAAAATTCGCCAAACTGCGCTTCCACATAGACGGGCAGGTTCACATTCGAGGGGATTTTGACCGTTCGATAATTAGTCAGTTCCGCTTGTCCATCCGGGGTGAGCAAGTAAACGACCAAATCTTGAGCGCCTTGAGCATTCATCATGCCAAGACGAATCGGCAGCATAAATCGCGGCGATTCGTAAGCGATTTGCAGCGGCCGCAGTTGTTGAAAGCCCGTGCGGTTAAATTCCTCCAAGTTGACTTTGGCGACAAAAAACTTGAGTCCTTGCCGAATGTAGGGCTGCAGCAGTTCGCTCGCGCCGCGCGGAATGCTGTAGTCGTTCTGGATTAACCAAGTTTCCAGCCCGTCTGATTCTGCAGCGCTGAGAATCACAATTTCATATTCGCCAACGGCAAATTCAGCCTCGACAGTTACCCCCAGAGCTGCGTCATTTCGACTTCGCTGAGCCGCCGCAGTAGGGGCCGTTGGCGGCAGACTCTCTAGAGCGCCGTCAAACAGCATAGTCGGCTCGCACGGATCAGGGTCGAAATACTCCACCAGGCGCGGCGCACTGAAGTCGTCGAGCCGCTGGATAATCGTCGGGTCGCCCACATTCACCTGTCCCTCCTGCAGCACCGTTGGCACCGGCACCACCATAGCGAAGTCAGCGACTTCACCTTGATAATCGTTGGCCATTGTTAGCACCGTGCGATCGCCATCCCGCGCTATCACCACCTGCGATGCTTCGTTGTAAAGGCTAGTATCCGCCTTAGCAACATAGAAGCCGCAAAAGGCCAAAGCAGGGTGAGCGCACCAGAGACCAATGACAGCAATTAAGAGACCCACTAAAATAGGGCGAAAAGTTTTCATAGCAGTGAATAAAATTCAACGAGGATGCTTACAGAGCAGTGAAGCGGATGCAGCCCGATTGAGAAAAAGTTGTCGTCGACTACGGCAATGGTGCCGACTCAGAAACCGCAAGACGCCAGGCCGGACGCCGCCAGTTGAAGCGATGGGACTGCCAGAAGTGATCGAGGGTGATCGTCAGCGGCGACATTAAGAACAGCGCCCAGAACACGGCTGTCGAAACATAGAAATAGTTCCGCAAAATAAAGGCCAGACCGGCAATGCTCAGCGCCCAAATTAACCGAGCTGGTCGGGCGTTGGGAATAGAGCGTGGATCGGTCACCATAAATAGCGCGAATAACAGAAGAGAGCCGCTGGAGAGCCGATGCAGCCAGACATCCCACGTCCAGCCGAGATACAAATTGCGCAGCGCTTCGAGCAGGGCATAGCTGCCAAGAAAGGCCGCAGTCGTATCCCAGCGGCCAACTCGCTTGAGTACCATGCCCCCAGCTCCGAGAAAAATCAGTGCATACCACAGCTCTTCGCCCCACTGACCGGGGGACACCCAAGCATCATGGGTAAAAGACAATGCGGCAATAATGCCGATATTGGCCGGATTAAAGAAGTGCTTACCGTCTACTTGGCAAAGAAACTTGCTGGCGATCGCCACAAACGCCGCCAGTGCCATCGTGGGCAAATGATCCACCCGCAGCAGCAGGCTTAATCCCAAAGCGGAAATCAGGGGACTGCGCCAATTGAACGAAAAGTCTGCTTGCACCTGCCGCCACGGAAAACCATTGCTGGCCAGTGCGATCGCGCTAGGCAAATGCCCGCCATTAGTAACGCCAATTTTTACCGCCCGATAGCTTTGCCATAGAGAAAAAGCGGTTTGAGTGAGCAGGGCCGTCGCGATCGCCACACCAACAACAGCGGGTCGCAATGTCCAATCGCGGGTCGCCAAGCCCAGCAGCAAAAATAGCGACAAAAATAAAATCTGATAGTCCCGAGCATCTCGCAACACGAATCGTCTCCCACTAACGCAACGTTATAGCCGCCAGTATGACGGCGGCAACAGACTATCAGCAGCTCGGTTTCAGCTTTTGTAACGACTGATGGCATCCTGAAACGCTTGAACTACAGACGTTTTCCTAATTAGCAGGAGATTCAAAGCTTTATAAATACCTCTGAACTATGCTTAATTCGGCCTAATTTACCTGATTTTTAAGCCAAAAATTAAGCCAAGAATCACTCCGGTTTTGCCTGCGATCGCTCTCACTCTTCGCGGAGATTTTTCTGGGAAATCCAGCGGTTATATCGCTTCAAATGTCTGTCGGCATTGTGCCCCATCCAGTCCGCCACGCTGTCCAGCTTGCAATCTGCATAGTAACGGCAAACTGTGTAAGCGTAACGCAGTATGTAAGGGGTCTTGGATGCTTTGAGTTGCCGCCATTTAGCTGCAAGTCGAGAGCCATTATTCTCCGTTGGCTTTGACAGTCATTTTAGGCAGTATGCGATCACCCATTAACCACAGCTCAGCACATCTAAAGGGGTGTGAGTAAGCTATGGGTTGCCCTCTCTTTGAATTCCCTTGTACTACAGCCACTAGAACGCCGTCGCGGTCATATGGTCGCGGAGCCCGTAAATGGCCGTCAGCGCGAAGACATAGCGCCACTGCGAGTTAGAGATGCTGCTGATAGTAAGTTCGATACACGACTTGGCAAGCTTCAGCGAGAGAAAAATGTTTTAGGCGACCCCTTGATGATTTAAGCGGCATCATCCCCTCCAGCACTTGTTTCACTAAACGCCCGTGGGCAAATTGTGAGTGGGCTAACTGCAACATCGCTTGCACCGCTTCGCGGGACAGACCATAGGGCTTCTGACCAATACTAGGCGTTTTATTTGTCCAGCTAAAGAGGTCTGACTTGTCCCCAGCCATCGATGCATTCTGGAGGAACGAGTGCGTTAAACAACTGAAGCATAGATGGCGTTTGACCGTCTCCTAATTGCGTAGCTGAGCTGGCTTCCGGACCACAGGTGTGCTTAGTGAACTCATGAAAAACCTCATGAAACCAGTGGTAGCTCCAGGTGATAACAATGCGCCGCACTTCCCAATGCAGGGCATCAGTGATGAGAAATCGTGGCGAGTCGAATAAATCGGCTTGCTCGTGGAGCATAACGATGCTTTGGTAGCCCTAAAGCTGTAAGGATGCGTTGTAGTAGTGGATGAAATATCAGATTGCGCCAATGTGATTTTCGACCTTTTTTGAGAAGGATAAGGTCTCGTGTACCAACCTTGGGACCCGCTGCCGCAACGTGTAATTAAACTGCTCGATGCGATTAGTTTGACCACTGTCTTTGCCCACCGCTTGATGACGCTTGCTGGGTATCACCGTTTCATAAGCCTCCCAGAAATTGCTGTAACAGACCACGTACTGACGAATAGGTGTCAAAGATTGATAGAGTACTCCAGCACCCGCGCGCGAACGTTCGCGCAGCATCGCCTTCGGCGAATTGCCGACATGCATCCCCACAATGTCGCGGGTATCTCGATTGATGGCCAGCCAAATCCATGGTTTGTTCCCTTTGTTACCCACAAAAGACCAAGCCTCATCGCATTCCACCGTCAAGCGTCCTTTTTTTGAGGGCTTACCCTCACTTGACGTTCGACCTGCTGATATTTGACATTAACGTATTGCTGGAGCCAGACTTCTGAAACCTGTGCCACACGGGCAATCCCGGCTAAGGGAATCTTCTCCAGCAGGAGTTTGTCAATCAGGTGCTTCGTGGCTTCACCAATGATCTTATTTTGCGGGTCTTGCACAAACTGACGTCCGCAGTCTTTACACTTATGATTCTGCTTGCCGTTGTGGATGCTGCCATTTTTGACCACATTGGAGGAGTCACACGCTGGACAAGCTGGCAATCGAGAGG
>JBCCJU010000052.1:0-33800 GCA_039027715.1 Cyanobacteria bacterium P01_C01_bin.120 | reverse complement strand
GTTGGCCTGCTCCAATTCACTTAGCAACTGGGCCGTGGAATGAACCTGAGCCGCCGCAATTTTTTCTTCTTCGGTCAGCCGCTGCGATCGCTCAACTTCCTGTTGCAGTGTCTGCTGCGATCGCTCCAAAGCTTCTTCTAGGTGATGCACTCGCGACAGCAGCACTTCATTACACCGACTTAGGTCAGCAATTTTTGACTGTAGGTCGCTCTCCCTCGGCTCGATGTTGGCGGCGTTGGCAGGGGTTGCTGCCGGGGACACATGGCTATGTTCCGTAGGCGAGGCGAGCTTTGGCAATCCTAAAAATGGCACCATCTCCCAACCGTCATCAGCATCTGGCTGAGGCAGTGAAGACAGCGGCAACTGACCTTGAGCCTCTTCAAAGGCTTTAACATCGCGAGAACTAGATGGCGCGTTTCCTTCACTCATGGTGTTAGCGGAGAGTCAACAATAATTTGGCGGGAGCCGGCGGTACATTTAGAGCACTAACCCGATTAACCTTAATGGTGTAGCACAGAAAGCAAAATGTAGACGAAATTGTCAAAAAAATCTCGCTAATAGGGGGGCAGAACCCCCTTACATAGGCTTTCCTTACCGAGCTATTTTTAGATTGTAGTAGTCACTGATATCAGTGATTATCCCTACCATCAGTGTGTTTGAAAAATCTGAGGTTCTCTCGGTACTGATCCCAGTAGCTTATGCGGGTGCATTTCTGGCAGTCTGAGTCTGAGCCTCAGATTTTTGACTTAAAAGGTTCCATTTTTCCAGAAGCGGTCATGACTGAAGCGATTACTTCCTACAAGAGCGGCAACGGAGTCTATAGTGAATTTTTCAGAACGGTCATAGGCGTATTGTTGCTATTTGGTTTTTCAGTTTGTTGGTGACGCCTCTTCACAAATTTTGTCAGGTCGTGCGCTTAGCATTTCGGGAGTTTTGTGGCTCATCGATTGTCTTGACTAATAGAAAAAACTCTAAATTTTCTGGTTCTCGTAGGGTTGACGGATGAGCCTGCCTCTAAGCCGCTTTCAAAAAGCGATGCAGCATTTCCTGGTGGTTGAGAGCCCGGTCGACTCGGGCCTGAATTTGATCGGAAGTCGCGGGCAGCCCGTTCGCATAGTGGTTGAGCCAGGTGCGGGTCATGGCGGCGGAACTTTCTGGCCAAGCATCTAAGGCAAAGTCTGGCGTCATGGTCGATGACGCATTAGGAGCCATTTCCCAACCAGGAATGTCTAAATCCTCGGCAAAATAGGTAACTTTGGGATCATAGCTTAGAGCGAAACATCGGCACCCTTCGGCTGCCGCCATGATGAGAGCATGTAGCCGCATCGCGATCGCCATCTCAACGCTGCGAAATACGCCCTTCAACTCTCGTGGATCGCTTAGCGACAGAATTTTGTAAGCGCCGGCAAGATGAGGCGAGATCGCTGCGGCAACGGCCTGGTCTTTACTCGCCTGAAAAGGCACCAGCAAGATGCTGGCCTGCGTTGCCGTTTGAAAGTTGGCTAACGCCTTGCTGAATTGCATCAGCCGCTCGGACGTTAACCAGGGGTGGGAGCGCAACGCCACGGCCACCCGAGGAGCCGGGAAATCTGCCAGTCCCGGCACAGGAGTCGAACTCAGTGCCCACACGGGATCGGGCGATAGCCAAGCTCGCACGCGCCAATTGGCGGCTTGCTCCGCCGAAGCGCGATCGCGGACGGTCACTCCCGTGCATTGGTGAAACGCTTTATAGGCGAGTCGTTTGGCCCAACTCCGCTGTAAGGGACCAATGCCTTGCGCCCAAGCAATGGTTTTGAGCCCCCGCAGTTGTGCCCATAGCATCAGCCCGCCATAGTAAACGGGATTCACTGCGCTGGTGGTGTCTTGCATCAGGCTGCCGCCGCCCCAAATAAATCCCTGGGCCCCTGCAAAAGCTGACCGCAGCCCCAGCAACGACTTGCGGGGCTGTGCTTCCACGCCGTAGCGCCGAGTCGTCTCTTGGGGATTGCCCGACAGCACCACCGGAGTTACGTAAGACGGCAGCATCTGTAACAGCGACGCCAACAGGGCCTCATCGCCACCGTTGCCCATGCCGTAATAGCCGCACAATACAACTCGCATGCCAACTCCACTACCTCCATTCTTCTACTTACAATACTGAACGGTGGTTAGGAATTCTATCCTTAGCGTGTGTTGCTTTTACGCCTGCAGCGCTTGCCAATTTATGTGAGAGCGTTCTCGCTAATTACTCGCTCAAAATCTAGGCGCAGCCGCTAGGGGCAACGGGTAAAAAAATTAGCGACAGTGAAGAACTAGCGGCTCTAAGGCTGCTTGCGAAGGTGGAAGCTCTCATTCTTTGCCAAGAGTCATGGTTCCTTGGCTATGGCAATGTCAAGATTATTTTTGCCAATATTGGGTTGGACACTATGATGCTTATCCACTGAGTCTTTGAGGTTGACTGATCGGATGCTGTAGCGATTGATCAAGCCAGTTAAATCTAAGCTGCCGCATCGAGTTCGTACAGCCAAATCATCACGCGCTGCCGATAGGAGTTGGTTTTCGTTGATTTTTTGTGGGCGGACGGCGCGATTAAATCGAGAGCGCGGCGATAGTCAGCGATCGCGCAATTCCAGTCCCCTCGAAGATGATAGGTGCGGCCACGTTCAGCATAAACTTCACCCGTAAATTGCCGAAACAGCAGCGCCTCATCAAATCCTTCCAAGGCTTCGTCAAAGCAATTTAACTTACTTAGGGTGATCCCACGGTTGATGCGAGCCCGCACATGGTAAGGGTTCAAATCAATCGTTTGTTCGTAATTGGCTAGGGCGTTCACTTCATCACCCATCGCAGCATAATAGTTGGCGCGATTATTGTAAGCCGCTGCCAAGTCGGGATTCAGCGCGATCGCTTGATTGAAATCGCCAATTGCTTGATCAAAATCGCCATTCCATAAATGCAGCAGGCCACGGTTGTTAAAGTCCTCAGCCTTGGCCGTATGTCTAATCATCAAGCCATCAAGCAGCTTAATCGCGGTGTTCCGATCACCACGCTTAACCGCCAGCTGAACCCGCTTGCGAATTGTTTTGGCTGACTTTGGCAAACACTGGCCCAGTGGCTGCGGGGTAATGACGGATGAAGCTACCATTTCCACGTTGGTAATGGCGGTTTGGGAATGACAGAAACCATTCTGACGGCAGACACGCTTTGACATAGCCACTTCCTCCGATGGCTGAGGGAAATTTTAGAGATGCACAGTTCAGCAGCGAAGCCGAAAGCGTGACTTGACGATTCTGAAGAAACCGTCGCATTCGATTTCGACTCCATGTCTGTTTGGCATGTTTGCACCCGATTCCAGAGAAACCAACCGAATAAACCCTGAGGGCAAGCTTCGGCATCTTTAGCATCTTCATTTTTGTCGCCAGTTTTCTCCGTAGAATCCCGCAGATTTTATTGCTCCTTCATAAAAGTGACCAAAAAAGTCAAAAAACCTTGATGTGTTCAGACCGATTGCTCATGGAAAATGACGATGACTTACGGGCAAGATTTTCATAGCTTTTGCAGCGATCGTGGCCAAACGATTCGGTAGCCACCTTGCGGTCTCATCATCAGCCGCAGATTTCAACTTTTCAGCTCTATCCATGCGCGCCACAATCGCTGACCGTATCGTTTTTCTCTCCACGCGGCTTTTTTCCCCTTAAACGTGGCAGGATAAACAGTTAAATCGCTGACTTCAGCATCTCCCTTATGAAAGCTGCTATCAAACCGCTCTTGGGCTTTGCCGTCAGCCTCATTAGCTTTGCCTTACCTGCTATGGCCCAAGAAAACTGGCAACAGCCACCTGAACCAATCGCCTCAATGCTGGATACTCCCTGGTATCCTGGCGTGATTCTTTCTCCCAATCAGCGCTGGTTGGTCCGCCTGCATCGACCACCTTTACCGGCATTAGCCAAGTTGGCTACGCCCCGTTTACAGCTAGCCGGTCTGCAGATTAATCCAGCCCGTCGGGCTCCAGCAAAAGCCTATGCTTTTGTCGGCTTAACCGTGCAAAACCTGCAGTCTAGCGAACAGCAAACAATCACTTTGCCGGCATCAGAGGGTATTCGCAACCTGCGCTGGTCTCCCAGCGGCGATCGCTTGGCCTTTACTCTCGATCAGCCCACTGGCGTAGAACTGTGGGTTGCCGACATGGCCGAGGGCCAGGCCCAGCAGTTAACTGAGCCAATTATTAACGATACCTACGATGTCCCCTGCCGCTGGCTAGCTGACGAGGCCGGCCTGTTGTGCAAAATTGTGCCGCCCGAACAGGGGCCGCCGCCCACCGTCAATGCGGTGCCGACGGGGCCGCGAATTGAACAAAATCTTGGCCGTACTGCGCCAGTGCGGACCTATACCAATCTGTTAGAAACGCCTGAAGACGAAGCGCTCTTTGAATACTATTTCTCCTCTGTCTTGGCATACGTAAGCTTAAAGGGCGATCGCACTCCCCTGACCGAGCCGCAGCTGATCGCCTCCATGAGTCCTTCACCTGATGGCCAGTGGATTCTTTTGCGTACTTTTCAGCGGCCTTTTTCCTATCAGGTGCCAGCTCGGCTATTTCCTCGGCGCGTTCGCTTGCTTAACCGCCAGGGTCAAGAGGTTTATCAAGTTGACAATCTGCCCTTAGCCGATGACATCCCTGTCACTTTTGATTCGGTCAGGACCGGTCGGCGCATTAGCGGTTGGCGCAGCGATCGCCCTGCAACTTTGTATTGGGTTGAAGCCCTCGACGGTGGCGACGCGAGCCGCGATGTACCGCAGCGAGACGCAGTTTTCCAGCTCGATGCGCCCTTCCAAAAAGCACCCCAAAAGCTATGGACAACAACGCTGCGCTATAACGACATTCTTTGGGGCAACGAGCAATTAGCCTTAGGGGTTGAAACCTGGTATGACACTCGTCGTATTCGCGTTTGGCAGCTCAATCCGGCAGCTCCCGACAGCGAGCCGCAGCTGATCGATGACCGAGATTATCAAGACCGCTATGGCGATCCGGGACAGCCGGCCATGACTCCCGGTCCCTATCAGCGTCGCGTTTTGATGCTGGCCGACGACGACCAAAGTCTTTACCTCATTGGCCGTGGCACTTCTCCCGAGGGCGTTTATCCCTTTTTAGACCGCTGGGATCTCACCACTCAGGAAAAAACGCGCCTGTGGCAGGCTGTCGATCCTTATTATGAATCGGTCGTGAGTATTCTCAATCCGGAGGCGACTCAGATCATCACGCGTCGAGAGTCCTCGCAGGAAACGCCTAACTATTGGCAGCACGACTTAATGACGGGCGATAAAACTGCCCTGACTGATTTTGCCGATCCACGACCCTGGTATCGTGATTTGGAACCGCGCATTATTCGCTATGAACGGGCTGATGGCGTGTTGTTATCAGCCACGCTTTATCTGCCACCAGGCCATAATCTAGATAGCGATGGGCCGTTACCGACTTTTCTATGGGCCTATCCGCAGGAATTTAAGAGTCGGGCTGCCGCGGCTCAGGTGACTGCCGCAGAAAATGCCTTTCGTCGTCCCTACTCCTATGATCCGCGCTTTCTGTTGACTCAAGGCTATGCGGTGGTGATGGGACCCACCATGCCGATTATTGGTGAAGGCGACATTGAACCCAATGACACCTACGTGCAGCAGTTAACCCAAAGTGCCGAAGCGATAGTAGATTATTTGGTTGAGCACGGCATCAGTCGTCCTGAGCAGTTGGCGATTGGCGGTCATTCCTATGGAGCATTTACGACGGCTAATTTGCTGGCACACACCGATCTGTTTCAAGCCGGCATTGCTAATAGTGGAGCTTATAACCGCAGCCTGACGCCGTTTGGATTTCAAGGAGAGCAGCGTACCTTCTGGAACGCCACATCAACTTACTTAGAGATGTCGCCATTTACCCATGCGGCCAATATTAACGAGCCGCTGCTGCTAATTCACGGCGGCAACGATGAAAATGCGGGGACTTATCCTATTCAAAGTGAACGTTTATATGGAGCGATGAAAGGCTTAGGTGGAACTGTACGGTGGGTTGAGCTACCGTTAGAGGGCCACGGCTATGAATCCCGAGAAGCCGTCGGCCATGTGCTGTGGGAAATGGATCGATGGCTGGCTCAACATCTCAAAGGCCAAAGTGGGACTGTTGAGGCGGTGCCACAACAGCCGGCGATCGCGCCTTGACTATAGATGAACGTCAGGGAATTCTAGAAAAGTATTGGCTGATCGAACTACAATGCCTGACATATCAAGCTAAACCAAGTTACTTGACTGAGGGTAATAGTCAATCAGGTTATCGGAAATCAGCCTTTGGCTGCTAGGGTGCAGCTCAGCGACCCCCTTAACGAACGTGAGTGCAGGAGTGTGACAGAATCCGCAACGTCTTCTCAGAAGTTGTCTTTACCTAAAGACGACTGTGAACAAATAATTGCTGACCTTAAAGTCAGTTCAGCCGATCGCATTCTGATTGATTTGGCCATCAGCGTCATCAAGCTGGGCGAGCATCGCTATGGTGCTTTTTTAGAAGCGGCGAACACGGCTGCCAAGTTGGCGATTTACTTTTCTTACATTGAACAGGGTAAAAACATCCGTAAGACTAGCTTCCTGCATCACGTTGAGCCTAAACGAGTGCGAGCGATCGTCAAAGAAGTGGAAGCTTTGCAAACTGCGGGTACGTCATTAACTAGCCTGAGCAATCAAGAACCTTACTATCTCATTGGTCTGCCATTTCTCTGGCAGGAAAAGTATCCTTGGCAGCCAACTCAGTCTCGTCTGATTAGCCATCAACTCAGCGCCAAAGAACACGAAGCCGTGTATGCTCAGTTGCCGGCAGATTTACCGCCAGCGCGTTTTCTTGACGTCGTGGAGTTTCTGGACCTCATCCGGCTGCTGCATGAAACCTCTCAAGCGGAATATCCCCCCAATCGCCGCATGGCCCTAAGCGATGCATTAACCGATCACATCAAATTTCGGTTATTGCATTCAGGCACGGTTACTCAAGTCGATATTCCGTTTCTGTCAATTCCGATTTTTGCTCTTACTCGCACTTATTATGCTCCCAAAAGCAAGCGCGAACGAGTTTTCACCATGATGGATGACCTGGCCCGCTTCAGTAAGCTAATGCAGGGCTGGGTAGTGGAACGCCCTGATATTCTCCGGGGTCTAGAGGTGTTTGATGTGCCCCTCGAACAGCATGACGAAGCTTTGGCAGAACTAGACGAGCTGTTAAAAGCCTGGGCCGATAAGTATCACCAAGAAGGCGGACACCCAATGATCTTACAGCTAGCCGCGGGCACTCGTGAACCGGGGGATGCCTAGGCGATCGCTCTTAAGAAGATGATCTAGCTAAGAGTTGCTATGCGCGGCAAGTCACCGCTGGTAGGTTGGTTTGCTTAAGCTAGTGCTCCAGCGGTGACTTGCCGTAACAGCTTCTAACCATCTCTCCGCATCGTCTACGGTGATTGCGCAAGTGATTGCTGACTAGGAAAGCATTTTGCCATTCAGAATAGGCTCAATTTCAGGAACCACAGTCAGAGATGAAAACCGGCTTCGGCTCCGTTCAGCCAATATTCTCTGAGCTGAGTCGTTGACCTTGACGCTTCGAAGGGGTCAGAGAATATCTGTAATGCTGATTCTCGATTTTAGATTTGCGATTGTGGATTCGAAGCCGTTTGCATCCCAAAGCATGTAGTTTCTGCCTTTGTAGCTTTAGAAAAGAGAATCATCACAACTCTATTTCAAGAATCTAGTAAAAACGCAAAAAAAAGAGCTAGCCGCCGCTAGCTCTTTATCTTTCACTCAAACCCGATCAAATCCAGGAAGGACACACGCCACTTTTTTTAGGCAGCTTTCAAGCGCTTTTGTAACACTAACGCGCCACCAAACAAGCCTAGGCTCATCAGTAGGGCGGGCTCAGGAACGTCTCTAGCTGAGTCAGTACCCACAAACTTCCAGTCAGGTCCATTGAAGCTGCTCTCGCTAAAGAAGCGAATAGTCTCAACAGCCCCGCTTTCAACACCCAGGTCAGCGAAGATGTTGATGCCAATTGACCCGACATTCTGGGCGCCATTAATCTCGCTGGTATCGATGGCAAAGCCAGCGTCATACCACATATCATCGGTAACCACTAGGCGATTACCAATGAGATTGCCCATGGCATCAACGGCTTGGATACCCAAGTCGCTGTTCATGCCACGTTCCCAAATCAACAGGTTGTCCAAAGACTTACCAAAGTTGAGATCAATCTGGAATGAGCCACTATCTTCGGTATCAACGATGTGGTTCAAATTGTTGGTTGCCAGATTGGCCACAATATCTTCGGCCTCGGCATCTTCTTGCCGAACACCACCTGTAGCATCATCTCCAGTATCAGCACTAGCAGCGCCAGAGTTACCACCGGAAAATTCATCATTGCTGACGATGGTGGCTGAGGTCACAAAAGAAAAATCTTCGATGATGGTGTCACCAATCGTAACGGACTCTAGCAAGATGTCTCCAGTGGGAGCATTGTTTTCGGAATAAGTTCCCTGAAACTCGAAGCCAAACGCAAATGCGTTGCCGGTAGCGAAACTAGAGAATACGGCGCCGGTGGCAAGACCAGCGGCCACGGCGAGTTTGGAATAAGAAATAGTCATGGTTGCCACTGAATAACGACTGTCACGAATCGAAGATAGCGATTGCTTGTAGCGAAAACGACAGAGATGCTACCCATTCAAAATCCGCGGTTACTTTATTGCGAGTTCACAAATGCCTGGTCGGTAGCAGCTGACCGCTGGTTTTTGGTCATCTCAGCTACATATTTCTAGTAAATAGCCACAGCGCTGACAGATCATTAGCGCCTGTAACCTTGGCAGAATCGGCGATCGCACCTGTTTCAGTGCGTACGTAAGCACGCCTTCATAAAATCCTCGGTGGATTCTCGAACAGCAATTTCAGTATCTCCGCACAATTTCCCAACAATTTCTCAGCAGCGAATTTGTAAAACATTGCAGCGCCCGAGGCGATCGCCCAATTAAGTAGGGAATTGCTAAGAGTGGGTTGCTCTAACCGAAGATTAATCATGAAAATTTCGTTTGGGCTGGCGCTTTGTGTGGCCTATTTGGGCGGACTGCTGCTGAGTGCGGCCAGTTCGCCCGAACAACTGGCCATCTGGAACCTGCCCTGGGCTAGCATCGCGGCCCTGATTGGGCTGGTTGGTTGGGGCCTGCTGTCACCTCGTTCCTGGCGCTGTGGCTGGAGCGTTGGTCGTTGGTGTGGCCTGGGTGGCGTTGTGCTGTTGGCGACCCTTTACATCACAGTGCGATCGCCGGTTGCTGGGACCCAAGACATCAGTCATTTTGTGGCTCGGGCTGAAGCGATCGCCCCCAGCCAACCGAGCCGGACCCGCCTGAATCAATATCCAGAGGACTATTCACCCCTGGAGAACCCCGAGAATAATGGTTTATCTACGGGACCGATCTATAACCAAATCATTGCCGGCAGGCTCATCGATGAGCCTCGGCTTAACCGGGCACTTAAAGGCCGCTTTTTAGTGGCAGTCAAACAGTTGCAAGTGATTGATGACGGTGGAACAGTCACGTTTCAAGTGCCCGTGCGGGGACGAACCTATGTCACCGCACCGTTACTGCAGATCACAGGTCTTCATCAGGGTCAGCGGATAACGGCTCGCGGCCATCTTTATCAGCCGCTACCGGCCATCAATCCCAATGGCTTTGACTTTCAGGCATATTTAGCCCAAAAAGGTGCCTTTAGTGGCTTCGTCGCCGAAGAACTTAGCTTCCAGCCAGCGTCTTTTTGGGGGCTCTGGCGAGTGCGACAGCGAATCGTACGGGCCCAAATACGAGCCCTCGGCAGTCCATTGGGACAGCTGGTGAGTGCGATGTCTTTAGGTCGCCAAGCCGTAGACTTGCCGGCCAACATTCAAACAGTGTTTGCCCAAGTCGGGTTAGCGCACACAATTGCCGCATCTGGCTTTCACGTCTCGCTGGTGTTAGGCGCCGTATTGGCGCTGCTGCGATCACGGACCGGCAGGACCAAATTAATGGTTGGTAGCGGCGTCCTGTTGGGCTACGTCACTCTCACCGGGCTACAGCTAAGCGTTATGCGGGCAGCCATTATGGGGCTAGCAACATTGACAGGCATCGCGATGGAGCGCCGAGTAATACCCAGCGGCGCACTGATAGTGGCGGCTACTGTCATTCTGCTGATTAATCCATGTTGGATTTGGCATATCGGCTTTCAGCTCAGCGTGATGGCGACCTGGGGGCTGATTGTGACCGTACCGGCCATCGTGCGACGGCTCGACTGGCTACCGGTAACGCTGGCCTCGCTGCTGGCCGTACCAATTGCCGCAACTGTCTGGACACTGCCACTAACGCTTTACCACTTCAATGTGTTCGCCGGTCTGAGCATTATTCTCAATGTGGCAACGATGCCGCTAATTACGGCAATCAGTCTGGGAGGCATCATTAGTAGTGCTATGACGCTTATCTGGCCCACTGCGGGAACCGCGATCGCCAGTTTGCTCCACTGGCCCACCCAACTCTTGCTGTGGATAGTGCAAACTAGCAGCCGCTTACCTGGCAGTTCTATTGCCATTGGACAAATTAATTTATGGCAGCTAATCGGCCTGTATGTTGTGCTATTTAACGGCTTAATTCCGCTTCGCAAGGCTCAACGCTGGCTTCAGCCACTAGCCGCAATCGCCTTTTGCGCTCTCGTGCTGATGCCTATCGGCTGGCGATCGCTGACCCAACATCAAATTGCAGTGCTGGCGACTGATGGAGACCTGGTCTGGGTGCAGCAGCATCACGGTCAAACAACGGTGGTCAGTAGCGGCGATCGTCAGACGGCCTTTTACACACTGGAGCCATTTCTGACTCAGGCTGGCGTGAGCGGGATTGATCAGGCGATTTCTCCCACTTTAAAGTCAACTGCGATTCACGGCTGGCAAAGCCTACTTGCGCAAGTAGCTATCAGACATTTCTATGCCCCCGATGCCTTGCCAAATCAGCTGACCGGAGTTGGCCAATGGCACCCGCTCCTTCCTGGAACGAGTAACTCCCTCACGCAACTCACCGCACAGCTCTTGGGAACTGAGAATCCAATTCTGCGGCTAAAAAGTCAACAAAGTTGGCTACTATTGCCGTCCCTGCCATTAAATATCCAACAGCACCTAGCTAGCGCAGGGACTGTTTTGCAAAGTGATGTGTTGGTGTGGCCAGGCGGTCAAATCAATGATGCGCTACTGCAAGCTGTACGGCCTCAAACGGTTATTTGTTACGGTCGTCATCTGCCGGCACCAATCGAGCGTAATTTGCAACAAATGAACATTCGCGTTTTTTGGACACAGCGTGATGGCGCCGTTACCTGGCAGCCTCGGCAGGGTTTTCACAGCCATTTAGAAGCAAAACATCGGAATGTGATGCCTTGGGGGTAATCGATTTCTCCTCCAGAAGGTAATATATGAATGCCTGGAGAGGTGGCAGAGTGGTCGAATGCGGTAGACTCGAAATCTATTGATGGGTCACACCATCCGAGGGTTCGAATCCCTCCCTCTCCGTTGTCGTCTTTGGCCTGCAGAGTTCTTTAACTTTTGGCGTTCCAGCTTAATGCAGTTTGGCTGCCTCGATTGCCGGTGGCTTGATCTTATGCCTATGGACGAATAGGAAGGGGCCAAGGGAAAGACCCTAAAAGCACTAGAGTCCCTAAAAGTGCTGTTTAAAAATATTTGGAAGGAGACAAAGCAGCCTCTGGTTTAGCACCGAGCCTGTTCTAATCGCCGATTGATGCGGGCGATCATCTCTACAGGCCGAATAGGTTTGCTGACGTAGTCATCGGCTCCTGCGGCAAATACCTGTTGAATGGTGGCTTCATGAGTGTCTGCCGAAATGATAAATATTGGAAGATTCTGCCATTGGAGTTGGCGACGAATTTTATAGCAGAGCGCAATACCGCTGACCTCAGGCATCAGAATATCCAGCATTAATAAATTGGGTTTGACCTGCTCCAGGGTTGGCCAAAGATCTTGGGGCTGGCTGAGCGTAACCACTCGAAATCCTGACGAAATCAGAGTTCGCCCCAAATGATTCAGAAATTGTTGATCGTCATCCAAGACAACCAGTTGCGGCGTGGCAGAGCTGGTTGTCTTGGATGACGACATGCAGGGTTTTAAGACAGCCGATAGCTCAGTAACGGAGTTTTTTTCTATTGCCAGCCGTAATTTTTGCACCAGTTCCATTAGTTCGGCTGGCGGCTGCAGTTGCGAGACCCCCAGACTCAGACAAGTTTCTATCTGGCCAGCCAAATCAGTCGCGCCATCCAGACCAAACAACCCCAGAGAGCCTTTCAAAGTGTGGGCTTCACGTTGAGCCTTCTGTAGCAGTTTGGAAGTTAGCTGATCGCACTGCCAGGCCGTCACGACCTCGTCAATAATAGTTAGACGCCGATGGTAATCTGGCTGCTCTTCTTTCCATAGATCAGCAATCACGAGTTCACTCGGCGTTATCCCAACGGCAGATGCTGTGGTGGCAACGGGCAACGCTGCGGGGGCCTGACAACTCGGACTCGGCGGCGGCTTAAGACGATAGCCAAGACCGTAAACAGTTTCGATACAGTCCTCTACACCAGCAGCTTTGAGCTGTTTGCGCAAGCCTTTAATGTGTGCCCGTAAGGTATTTTCAGTGGGCAATTTTTCTAGCGTCCATAAATTTTCTGCTAATGCTGCATGGCTAAATACCTGCTCGGGATGTCGCAGAAATAGTTCCAAAAGCCCGTATTCTTTGGGCTGTAATGAGAGCAATTGAGCACCATAGCTTACCTGATATAAGGCTGGATCCAGTTGCAGATTGCCCCAAGTGAGCTGGGGCGATCGCTGGACATAAGAGCGGCGCAGCAGCGCCCGAATGCGAGCCAGCAGCTCATCCAAATCAAACGGTTTCACGATGTAATCATCAGCTCCGGCATCGAGTCCGGCCACGCGATTTGTCTGGCTATCGGCAGCCGTCATCATCAGAACTGGAGTATGACGATTAGGATGTTGTGCGTTGGCCTGCCGCAGTTGTAAGCACAAGCTAATGCCATTGACCTTAGGCAGCACTAAGTCAAGCAAAATCAAGTCATAATCAAACGCTGCCGCCAGGTCCCATCCAGTCTGGCCATCTGCCGCCACTTCTATGCTGTATCGGTGAAGCTCTAGCGCTCGTTTGAGGTAGCGTGAAACAATTTCGTCATCTTCGATCAGTAGAATTCTCATTCTGTCTCGTAATTTGGAGATGCGTTCCATAGCGTCGCGAAGCTAGTAAGGGCGAAATTGCCCTAATTTTTTATTCTCCAGATGTAGAAATTTATGCTCTTGAATAGTGAAATCAGCGGACCTTCTGTGAGCAGTCGGTTGTTATGAACTTTCATTTACAAAATGTGCTGCTATTGAAAGACATCGCCGTCAAAATTTGTGCCTGCTGATTAAAAGAGTTTTTAACTTATGGCCTGATAGATTTAGGGTTGTGAGTTCAGCGCAATCAGCGAATGTGAGCCTATGAACAGCAGCCGTGTCGACTGGTTACGGCAATACATAAACCAATCTCCTGAACACAAGAAGACTTACGCCCAGCTCCTTCGTATCTCCAAATTTTGAAAAAGATTGCATTTAACTTTCCTGAATTTCGGGATTTAAGAGCCTAAAATCGGATGTTATTGCGTAAGTCCGGCATAATTGCCTCTATATTCATTTGGCAAAACCAATTATGCCCAGATAGGGACAAAAATCGCTATTTTCACTGTGTTGCAATTTATAACGTTGCCTTCAGCAAACAATTAAAGTAGCGTTTGAAGACCTATCAAGGAGCATTTATGGACTCTGAGTTTAGTGAATGCTTTGATTTTTTGGAGATTGGAGCAGAATCATTTTTAATGATGCTGAGTCGTTTCTTTAATACATCCCCAAGACGGCAGTCTCGGCGTCGAGTCCTTCTTCTAAGAGCTTTAAGAAACTGCAGGCCTGGTTGCGATCGCAAGTGGGTAAAGCAATTCACGACTACGGCATGATCCAGGCGGGGGACAAGATCATGGTGTGCCTGTCAGGGGGCAAAGACTCTTATACGCTGTTGGATATGTTGATGAGCCTACAGCGCAATGCGCCCGTGCAGTTTGAGCTGCTGGCGGTGAATTTGGATCAAAAGCAGCCCGATTTTCCCACTCAGGTGCTGCCGGCATATTTAAGCCAATTGGACGTGCCGTTTCGCATTGTGGAGCAGGACACCTATAGCGTGGTGAAACGGGTGATTCCTGAAGGCAAAACGATGTGTAGCCTATGTTCGCGACTGCGGCGGGGGGCGCTATATCGGGTGGCGGCAGAAGCTGGCGTGACGAAAATTGCCCTGGGTCATCATCGTGACGATATAGTCGAAACCTTTTTTCTCAATTTGTTCAACGGAGGACGTCTGAAGGCGATGCCGCCGAAGCTGTTGACGGACGATCGCCAACATATTGTGATTCGCCCGCTGGCCTACTGCCCAGAAAAGGATATCGCTCGCTATGCCCGGCAGCGGCAGTTTCCCATTATTCCCTGCAATCTCTGCGGCTCTCAAGAAAATCTGCAGCGGGTGCAAATCAAACAAATGCTGGCCCAGTGGGAGCGCGAGTCTCCCAGACGGGTGGACTCGATTTTTCGTAGTCTGCAGCACGTTTCTGAAAGCCAGTTGGCCGACAGGCGGCTCTTTGATTTTGCGGGGCTGGAGGCTCAGCGATCGCCTCAGACGGTTGATGAGCCAGCCGCCGACGGCCCGCTGCCTTGGGAACTTTAGCCGCAGTGGGCGATCGATCTCGAATTCTACTGTCAAACAGAGCAAATTCTGTCGCTTGTCTATGGCGGACTATCCACTTTGCCGGATGCTGCTGACTCGCTCAATTACCTAACTTGATATGGAGCAAAATTCAGACAAAAAAAATTATGGCCAGTTCGAAATACGAAAAAAAGTACACTAAACCAGAGTTGCGAGAGTCTCTTAAAGCAGAGATCAAGCAGTCCGATAAGGGTGGTAAACCGGGCCAATGGTCGGCGCGCAAAAGTCAATTTTTAGTGCAGGAATATGAGCGCCAGGGGGGCGGCTATCGTCAAGACGAAAAAGATGATGCCGCTAAGTCCCTGGAAGAATGGACGGAGCAGAACTGGCAAACCGCCGATGGTGATGGTCAGGCTAGAGAAAACGGCATCACTAAGCGTTATTTGCCGGAGGACGTTTGGGACCGTCTGAGTGAGGAGGAAAAGCGTCGAGCTGAGCGCACCAAAGAAAGTGGATCGCAATCGGGTCAGCAGTATGTGGACTGGACGCCGGCGATTAAGCGAGCCATGGCTGCCGAAGGACATACTCCCGACGGCGACGACGCGGCTCCAACGAAGCAGGAGCTGTATGAACAGGCTCAGAAGTTAGATATTGAGGGCCGCAGTCAAATGAACAAGGCAGAGCTGCAGATAGCGGTACAAGAAGCGACAGCGGCTGACACTGACGAGCTCGGCGAGACAACGAAGCAGGAGCTGTATGAAATGGCTCAAGACTTAGACATCAGCGGGCGCAGCCAGATGGACAAAGAGGAACTGCTAGAGGCAGTGAGACAGGCTGATACATAAGCGGCTCTTGATCATAGCGATCGCTGTGCCCCTTGCCGTCCCAATCGCATTTGCAAAATCAGCGGTGAGGCGCTTCGCACTCTGCACGAATTCCTTAAGTGCCAAGGTCCCGATTAGGGGATGGCACCCGTACTGTCATCTTGAAAGACGACATACTTTCGGCTCTGCAAACAGCATATTAAAGAGCTGTATCCTACTTCATCAAATCATTCATAGGCTGGGCAGTGGCAATCAGTTCGGCGCAAACCGTCAATAACTGTAGCGATCGTGCTCTGATATCTCAAAATCGAATTCCAGCCCGTCACCGCCAAGACTTCATTACCGCTCATTATCCTTAGACTATGATTAGACCACTCTCGCGCTGGGTTTGACCCATTGTTGATATCAATCGCTTTACCACCTTACCCACCAGTGACGAACTGCCTTGTTCTGACGATACGCCTGTGGATAACGAGGATCAGAATTTTCTACCCAACTACCTATTCTTTCTGCTAGAGCTGATTTGGAAAGAACGCCAGGACTGGTATTTCGCGGTGGATATGGGGGTTTATCACACCACCGGAGTGAGCTACCGAGTCCCGGTGGTGCCCGATGGCTTTCTCAGTCTGGGCGTGCCGCGTCGGAAACCTGGCAACAAGTCGCGCAAAAGCTATGTGGTGTGGGAAGAAGCCGGCACCGTTCCCATCTTGACCTTAGAGACGGTTTCTTGGACGCCAGGGGGCGAATATGACGACAAGCTGGCTGTCTATCAAAAGCTGGGAGTGCTTTACTACATCATCTACAACCCCGAATATTGGCAGCGCGATGGTCACCAACCTTTTGAAGTTTATAAGCTCATCGACGGTCAATATCAGCTGCAGCTAGGTGAGCCCTACTGGATGCCTGAGGTCGATTTAGCTATTGGCCGTAGTCAAGGAATAGTTGGCGGCATCGAGCGGGAAATTTTGTCTTGGTTTGATCAGCAAGGACAGCGGTATCTTTCAGCAGAAGAACTGGCGCAGCAGGCTCAAGAGCGGGCGCAGCAGGCCCAAGAACAGGTTCGGCAAGCCCAAGAACAGACGCAAAGATTATCAGAGCGGCTCCGGCAATTGGGCATTGATCCCGACACAATTTAATCTCTTCCTCTCGAAGGCTGCCTTACCCCGCCGCGCCTTTGTTCGCGCCATAGGACAAATAGCGACTGATGGCTTCAATGCGGTTCCCCCAAGTGCGGAAGCGGTATTCTGGCGTAGTGGCAGTGGACAAGGTCAAGCCAGCGCCAATAAAGTTTTTCAGCGAGTCAACTTGGACTTTGACATTCTCAACGCGGATTGTTGAATCGCCATTGGCCAAAGCATTTAAGCTCACGCCAACTGCGTTAACATCGGCGACCCAGCGGGCTGCCAGGCGCGGCTGCAAGGTCATCTGGCCGTTAGCCAATAGCCAGTTCCACTCTTTTTGCAGGGCTTGGAAGCGATCGCTAGCCGTTTTATAAGGATTTTGCTGCGGTATCAGGCCGTTGTGCTGCCCCTGGGTAGTGTTGAGCACCGACTGGATGCGATTGTCGAGGTTATCCGTCGCAAACAGAGCGTAGCCTGTAGCGGGCAGATCTCGTAGGGTTTGTAGCTGGTCAATCATCACCGGCACCGGCATGCTGAGCAGGCGCATCCCTGGAATCACCAGGGTGGATTCGTAGGTTTGCTCCGCCACCCAAGGGGTAATCAGCTCTGCAAAGCGATTGGCATCCTGGGCATAGCTCATCAGCACAATCCAGTCCACGAGGCCCTGTTCCGCCCAGGTATTCCAATCCTGCTGAATTTTGAGCAGTCGCTCCTGCTCAGGCATGGCAAAGACGGCAGCGGAGAGGGTAATCTCGGGTCGTTTACGGCGCACCAGGGCCGATGTTTCTGCTACAAAGCTGTTGACCTGCTCAATGCGGAAGGTATTCCACTCTTCCCAAAGATTGCGCAAGCGATCGCGTTCTCCTCGCGGCAGCCAAGGATCGACCAGCGGTTCTAAATTGATCGGATCAACCCCAGTTTGACGGCGAAAAGCCCGCCGCGCCGCGATTCCATAGCCGTAGGTACGTTCGGCTGACGGATCTTGAAACGGATAGCGAATGTAGTCGAGCTGCAGCCCATCCACATCGTAGTTACTGATAATTTCATCCATTAGCTGCAGCAAATACTGCCGCAACTCGGGATTAGCCGGATCGTAAAAAGCTTTAGTTTGCCCCAGGGGAATCGGGCTACCGTCTTGGTCGTAGGCCACCCAGTCAGGATTTGCTGCCAGCGCCGGCCCTAAGTAGGAGTCAGTTCTGCCTACCAGGGGATTATGGCGCTGATTGCCGGCGGCGAATATCCAAACCCAGGCGTGCAGCTCCATATTACGCTCATGAGCCAGCTCCACCGCATCCTGAAGCGGGTCCCAGCCTTGGGTTAGAGGATTTTGCTGCGGCGCCACCAGACTGCGATAAATTGGAAATCCTGCATTCACCGTTTCCAGAAACACGGTGTTGATGCCAGCTGCCTGCATATTGTCGAAAAGCTGGGCCAGGCCCTGGCGCGATCGCGATCGCACAATGCTGCCCCGATCCAGCCACATGGCGCGGATTTCGCTCTGGGCAAAGGGGCGATCAAGGGGAAAATCTGCCCACAGCGCATCGCGGACCTGCAGCCAGCGCGTGCGCGCTTCACCGTAGGCTTCTGTTTCCAGCAGCTGCGGCCAATCTTGACTGAGCTGTCGTGCCGCTTCAAGGGCCGGTGTTGTGACGGTGATCGCGCCGCCGTCGGCACTGGCTAACAAAGCATTGTCAGCTGCTGCCGCGACCGGTTCATTGGCATTGGGCAGGCGGACTTCAGTGGGCTGATCAACCGCGCTGGCCGCAAACAGAGCACTTTCATAGCGACCCACCAGACTGTCCAGTTCTCGCTGCATGCGAATTCCAAAGAAATAGGAGATAGGAGCACTGCCGGGACGGACCAGTAACCCAGGCGGCGCAATTTGATCAGCGGGGTCGCGCGACTGCCCCTGCAAATCTCGGGAGGGAAAATCCGGCAGCGTGGCGGGATCTAGATTTTGCGGAATGCCTAGCCGAGTGCGGTCTTGGGCAAGCGCTGGAAGGGGAGATGCGATTGGCGCATCCGCAGGACCCGAGTCAATCGTGCCCCAAGCGGGAAACCCACTGACCGCCAGCCAACTGGTGGCGATACCGGCTAGTAAACCCAGCCCAAATTTTGTCAATCTATGCATGTCTTGAGCACCTTACACACCACACTGCTCCAGCGTCATTAGCGATTTGCTCACAGACGCCAGCAGCAAAATTCTCCCACTATTAAATAGCGGATTTGCTGAAATAGATGAGAAAGCCCTTAATCAAAAGCGGTCATCATTGATCAGCCATACAAAACATCAGGGTTGCAGTTTTTGACAGATGTTGCAGAATGAATGTAACTATGCGTATATCAAATTTTCTGGCGACAACTGCTGATGCACCCTCGGTATTCTTTATTCTGTTTACGGTCCAACAGAGAGAATTCCCTAAACATCTGCAAAGATTGACGTAAATTGCTCAATTTTTCTGATGCCGTTCCCAGTTGTTCTGGAGTAAATAAAACAACACGCAGTGCGATCGCTCGGTTCCTCTAGTGATTTATCACCGGTGATTTTTCGTCAACTGTCGCTGCCGTTGCGCGATCGCGGCAATTGCCCACTAGTTTGTGCAAAGTATTACACTCGGCACTCAGGTCTTTTGCAGCTAATCGCTGCATAATAACGACAAAGCAAAACACCTGTTCGGGTAGTGCCGTTGTTCCTTTACTTGAATTTTTCGCTGCTCCATTCGGTCCGAGACCTACAGCACTAATGCACTCATTTTCTGAAAGCTCTGATGGTCAAAGGCTTTAGCCTTTGGCTACCGGAAATTGAGGAAAATCGCCATCAGATTCTCTCCGTCCACTCTGTTCTTTCTTGCTGCCATAAACGCGATGTCTCTGCCACCGTCTCGACCTTATCCGCCAGACTCGGCGCAGCCGCAGCAGTTTTTGCTGCCGCCCGCTGCCCCACCTGTTGTCAAGCGAACCGTTGGCAGTTATCTCAGCTACGTGCTGTGGAGCAGCCTATGGCGGCAGGCAGCCCGGCACCGCTATTGGATGAAAGGAGCGGCAATCGCCTATGGTATTGTCTGCTGCTTGTTGATTAGTGGGTTTATGGCGATCGCTGCCGCCAGCCTTTGGTCCCCCATTGCCGCTCTGCTGAACAGCCGTTTAGAGCAATGGCTACCGGCGACGGCGGTTCCCCTGCAAGCCGTAATCGGAGAGATGAAAATTGAGTGGCATCTGGGACATCGCTGGTGGCTATTTTTTGTCTGTGCCAGCCTAGCATTGGGACTCTGGCTCAAGGTGGTGGGACTCTCGCAGCAGATTATTCGCTCCGATGGCGATTTAGCGTCGCATCTTATTCCCACACTGCAGCAGCGATCGCTCACGGCCCTGGTGGCGATCGCCACTGCCGCCCTAACGCTGCTGGCGGTGGCCGTGGTGCTGCCGGCCCTGCCGGAGGGCCTGCAAAGAAGCGCTGAGGTTAGCGTCGTCGGCCTGATTCGCCGCTTATTTGTGCAAGGAGTGCGATGGAGTTTTGCCGCCTCCACCATCGCCCTCGGCTATGGACTGCTATATCGCAGTAGCCAAAAATCTTCGGCTCGTTCAACGCCAGTCCTTCCGGGTACGATATTTGCTACCCTGCTCTGGCTGTTGACCAGCCTAATACTCAAGCAGCATCTGGGCACGCTGGCGAACGATCACTGGCTGTTTAGCGCTGGCAGTATGTTGGTTCTGGGATTACTGGGGCTGTATGTGTGTACCCTGGGTTTGCTGCTCGGTGGGCAGTACAACAAACTGCTTAATCGTCATTTTCCCCAGCGATCGCCGCAATCAGGCGCCCAAGCCGCGCCCCCGTCCTTCGAATCATTTACAATTCCCAAACGCCCCTATCGTTGAAGATTTTGGCCAATTGGAGGTTCAGCAAATTTCACCAAGATGGTCTCTTGAAAATCTGTACCGCTAACTTTGGAACAGATTTGACCCATTATTCAGTGTGGCGATGACGACGACGCTGAGGAATAGCGACAATGTCTGAAGATGTTCCTAGAAGTTTGTCGTGCTCAGCTGAACTTGCGCCCAGCCAGACTTCACTACTCAGTTTTTCAAGCAACCCCGATAAATCTGTTCGTGCTCAGGCGGACGATCACCGTCTTGCTAGGAAGCGTTTATCCAGATGTGTGTAGGCGATTGAACGATCGCGCTTTGGAAAGTTCAAAGAGTGAGCTATGCCCACCGGATTCTCCTTTAAAGTTGCTTAGGTAAGCCAGCCTGTTTTAATACGGCATTGGCTGTATGGCGTGACTTGATGGCGCTATCGACAACAAACCGTCTTTGCGTAATAGGGCTATACCATATATCGTGGTCTCCTTTGCCTGCCCTCTCAAAGTAACAGCTTGATGTGGTCAAAATTTTCTTCAGCTTTGGCGTTAGAGACTTCGCCATGGGCTAAGCCACCTCGACCGTTTCTTGAGCGTGGCTAATCAATTCAAAGGAGATAGAACCTTTATAGTTCTCGGGGATTACTTGATTTAGCATCAACAATTCTGGAATCATACTTCGTAGCTTTTGTTGTAGCTCGTCAAAGGACTTCGCTTCAGTCACCAGTCCAGGCACATTTTCACTATTGGCAACCCAGACGGCGGCATCAGCGTCCCAAAAAGCATTAACTTGAAAAGGCTGGGCTGACATCGTCGGATCTTTTCATTAGAGATAAGGATACTTCTTAGTTTAGTTGGAGTTCCGCCTCTCTAGAAGGCAAACCATCTGACTGATTTGCTTGTCGCTCAGTTGGGCGGCCAAGAAAAAACCATCCAGAGGAATGTAGGGCAATTGGGCGATCGCTCCTCTACAAATCAGCAGCTCGGCCATGCCCGCCCAATTCTCTTCTAAAATTGAAGCACTGTGACCATTGGTGTCTTATGGCGATCGCAACCCAACGCCTCACATTAGAAGACTATCTCGCCTATGACGACGGTAGCGATACCCGCTACGAGTTGGTGAATGGGGAATTGGTGCCGATGAGTTTGGGAACTGGATGCCACGGAGCCATCATCAAGCGGTTAGAGCGGCTGTTTGATAATGAGATTGAGCGTCTGCAACTGCCGTAGATTGCGCTGGCAGGAACGGTTGGCCTGCAGCCACCTTGGGGAGAGGCTTGGGATACTGTACGCATGACCGATGTGACGGTACTGACATTGACGCAGTGGGAGGCACTGCAGGAAAGGGAAGCGTTGATTCGCCTAAATGAACCGCCACCGCTGCTGGTGGTGGAAGTCGTCAGCGAATCGACTAAGAGCACGGATTATCGAGCCAAGCGAGCGGAGTATAGCGTGTTGGATATTCCGGAATATTGGATTTGTGACCCGCTGAAGGAGCAAGTCACGGTCTGCACGCTGTTGGAGGACTGGTACGAAGCCGCAGTCTACCCTGACGAAAGTGAAGTCGAATCACCCACGTTTTCAGACTTGAAACTTACTATCAAAGACATTTTGTAAATGCGATTTTGTCAGGAACGCCATGGACCAGGTTGAACGTCAATGGTGAACTGTTGATTGGTGTGGCGATCGCTAACAGAAAGCAGGCTTGTCACAATGATCGCAAAACTGTCGCATCTCAGACAGAATCGAGAAAGCCAACGTCACCTGCTGCTGAGCTATTGGAGGAGTGATCAACCGCCCCCAACGCCAACATCGACGCCCGCTGCGCTTCCGTCAGCCCCTGTACTCCAGTTATATTTGTCCCCTCATAAGGGCCAGGGATTTGTAAACTTGCCAAACACTCTCCTGACGAGACATCCCACAATCGGATTGTGCCATCATTGCTACAACTAGCTAGGATCTCGCCATCGGGGCTAAAATTCACTGAACGAACCCAGTCATGATGTCCAATGAATATACCAGTACAACATCGTTTCTGGATATTCCAAAGTCTAACCGTAGTATCACCACCACCACTAGCAAGAATTTCTGCATTAGGACTGAAAGCGACTGACCGGACTGAGTAGTTATGGCCAAGAAATGTATAGATGCTTGTCCGCTTTTGAACATCCCAGAGGCGAATTGTTGAATCTCCGCTACTAGAAGCAAGCATCTGGCTATTTGGACTAAAAGCGACTGACCAGACTGAATGATTGTGACCTAGAAATGTATGAAGGAATGTTTGTGTTTGAATATCCCAGAGACGAACCGTAGCATCCTCACTGCAACTAGCAAGAAATTGGCCATCTGGACTAAAAGTCACTTCTCTAATCCAATTATTATGTCCCTTAAAAACATGAATACATTGACGAGAAGGAACTTCCCAAAGCTGAATTGCTTTGTCACTACCACCGGCAGCAAGTAATTGACCATCTGGACTGAAAGCAACTGACAGCAACCAATTTGTTTGATCGGAATTTGTCTGGCCTGAAAGAGTATATAGGTATCGTCGCTTTTTTATATTCCAAAGTCGAATCATAGAATCATTGCCGACGCTAGCAAGTAATCGACCATCTGGGCTAAAGCTCACTGATCTTATCGATTTATTCTGATCTGAAAGACTATATAAGCAATGGCGTTTTTGTAAATCCCATATACGCACTTTCGAATCTTCGCTCCCAGATATAAGGACTCTATTATCTGGGCTAAAAGCTACAGATCTTACCCAATTTGTATAGCCTTTAAAGGTATAGAAACATTGATATCGATTAATATCCCAAAGCTTAACAGAATTATCTTCTCCGCCAGTGGCAAGCAAACAAATATCTGGACTAAAAGCAACGGACCAAACCCAATTTTGATGACCATTAAAAATATGTAAACATCTATAATTCTGAATATTCCAGAGCCTAACAGAGCCATTTCCACTACCAGTAGCGAGTAGTTTGCCGTCTGCACTGAAGGCTAAGGATAAAACCAGACTTGTGTGCTCAGTAAAGGTGTAGAGACATTTGCGTTCATGAACATTCCAAAGCCGAACGGTAGTGTCCTCACTCCCAGTAGCAAGCAATTGACCATTCGGACTGAAAGCTACTGACCTTACCCATTTAGTATGTGCTGTAAAAGTGTGAAGGCACTGTAGGTTTTGAATATCCCAGAGCTGAACTGTAGCATCTCCACCAGCAGTAGCAAGCAATTGGCCATTCGGACTAAATGCTAGCGACAAGATTATATTAGTGTGCTTTTTTAGAGTACAAATGCATTCATAATTATCGATTTTCCAAAGTTGAACTGTACAATCTTCACCGCCAGTAGCGAGTAGTTTACCGTTTGAACTGAAGGCTACAGACGAAACTGAACTTTTATGTGCCGCAAGCACTTTAAGGCATTGGCGTTTTTCAAAATCCCAAATTCGAGTTGTATTATCTTCACTGCCAGAAGCAAGAAGCCGGCCATCTGGACTGAAAGCCATTGATCTGATTGCAGCCTTATGTCCATCAATAGTGGCGACCTGTTTCTGATTTTCTGGACACCATAGATGGATAATTCCATTACCATCACCAGCAACTAATAGTTTTCCACTAGGTTGAAAAACTACTGAACAGATTCGGCTAATCGTATGTGTTAAAGATGGCTTAACAAATAAAGTATTAGACATGTTAAAAGTTTCAATTTGTGCCCCTTTGAGATGAGCTTGCCTCAAAGTAAGGTCAGAAAAATTACAATTTCTCATTAAAAATTGAATCTGACAAAGGAGATTTAAAAGGTTGCCAGATGCGTAACCGTTTGGCCAGAAAAAATTTTGACGGATAGTTTGTAAAGAATCAGCTACTTGCAGTTCTAAATCATCATTTATATAACTCTCAATAGGCATTAAAATTAAGCGAATTTGAGTTTCACGCACGTAGTCTTTGGCAGTGGCTTTGATAAGGGCATGGGTATGAAATAAGTCAAACTGCTGAGTCTCTAGCTCTTGACTAACTGTCTCCACAAAGCGATCTGTAGTGAACTCCATAATCACGTTTTGCAGGGTGAATTGCTTGCCGACGGTTTCTATCAGGTAACGATCGCTCAGCCCCCTCAAAGCACTCCGCACTTCCTGCTTCGTCACAGGCGGCAGCAGGTCTTCCATCAACTCATCCACCCCCACTGGTTCGCGGTTGATGGCTAGCCAGAACAAGATGGAACGCTCCAGTGGAGCCAGGCGAGTCAAGTGCTGGTCGAGCAGGGTGCGCACATCCTCCACTGCTGCGCCTTCTTCTGCCAGAAAGTCATCGACATCGCCCAAAAACTCTCGCTGAATTGCTGTGGCGACCAGATGTAAAGCTTGAGGGTTGCCACTGTAGCGATCAATCAGTTCTTGGCCTTGAGTATCAGCGGCAGCTAAGTCCAGTCCCTTTGCTTTCAGGATTTCCTGTCCCGCAGCAGCGTCAATGCCGGTAACGGACCAGAGACGGACGGGCAGGTGATCGCCCGCCATGGGTGCCAGCTCTCGTGGGCATTCCCGACTGGTTAGCAGTAGACAACTGCGATGATCTGCTTCCCCGATCCGGTGAATCAGCTCGCCGTAGCCTTCATAGCCATCGCGGAATTGGCCCGTCGATTCTGGCTGTAAAATCGACTCCAAGTTATCTAGCACCAGCAGACAGCGGTGTTCCCGCAAATAGTGTAGCAGGCGAATAATGCGTTCGCCCAGGCGCGTTGGTAAGTTGATTTCCGTTTCCTGCTGATCGGAAAGAAACTGAATCAGCCGCACCAGAATTTCATCCAGCGGCGGTGCTTCCCGCAGACTGCGCCAAATCACATAGTCAAACTGCCCATAAATCTGGTCCGCTAGTTTTGCCGCTAGAGACGTTTTGCCAATGCCGCCCATGCCCAACAGCGTCACCAGTCGGCACTGTTCTGCCGTTACCCACTGGCTCAACGTCGTCAACGCTGCGGTGCGGCCAAAGAAAATTGCCGTATCCGGTTTTTCGCCCCAGTCGATTTTTGCCGTCGATTGTGCAGTCTGCAGTCTGGACTGCTGATTTGCAACTGGCAACGGAAATTCAGGCAGGCCATAGTCCGCAGTTTCCAGTTTTAGGCCAAAAGCCGTAAATAAGCTTTGCACTGACGTTTCATCTACGGATGCAGTAAGTTTCCGGATTTTTTGAACGGTCTTGATGCTGAGATCAGTTCGCTCTGCAAGTTCTGCTTGAGTAAAGCGCTTGCCATATTTTTCGGTGTCTTGAGCAGTGGCGATCGCAGTCTCCAGTCGCTCAAGACCGCGATTAGTTAAAACTATGCCGCGCTGACGATTGCTCATAACGTTGGGGGCAGATGACGACTTGGAAATCGGAAATTTAAGAGAAAGTTTAGGAAACTTGTCCCGATAATAAGCGATTTTTTTGATAACTGCTGAATCGCTGAAATAGTGACTATTGCGGCTTTGCATCAATACCGTCGCCGCTCTGCTCAAAGTTTCGCGCAACTTTTTCCTAACCCGCGCAACTTTCCTGGTGGTCAGCACCGAGGCTCCGGCAAAGTATGCCTATCCAGTTCCAAGAGGCAAAGCACTTAGCCATGAGCCTTTCAGATTTCTTTCAAGTCACGGAGATGTCTCCGTTTCAAGGGCGAGGCATTGTACAGCAGGCGATCGCCCCACCCTATGCTGGACGGGTCTACTTCCGCGCCACCTACTGGCCGGCTCGCCTGTCTCAAACGGCCAAGCTAGATAAACTGCAACCTGGTGCTCCGGTCGAAGTCGTTGGCCGTGATGGGCTAACGCTTCTGGTTAAACCTTTGAATTGATAGAGAAAATTACGATGGGTTAAACCAAAGAAAATTCTGGTAAACAAACGATTTTCATCAGTTTAGGCAGTTCCCTAGCGCCGGTCATGGTTGGCGGCAAATCTCAGCTAACGACTTCAAGATTCGCAATGTCCTTGCCAGCCCCTCATCCTGGTCTAGAATGAATTCTTTGGAACGAGCATACTGCCGCCCAATCAGCTTTAAGAACATAAAACTGCTGCCATTAGTCACTAAGCCATACAGCGGATGCGGTGATTTAGGAGCCGCCATCATGTAGCCCAACACCTGGGGAATTCCCACCTTAAAGGAAAACTCCGCTCGTTTTGACTCAATCACCAGTATCCAAATCTGCTCCTTGAGTACCAGAACATCGAGCCTCCCTTTTGAGATCAATTCCTCAGTCGCTGCGCTAATTTCTACCGATTTTTCTGTAGTGACATAAAACGGTGGCAGAAATAGTCCCGCCAGGTCCAGCAGCGGCGCGACTACGGCTAGCTTTACGGTGTTTTCCAAGAGCGATCACCGCGCCAAGTTGGCATAGGCCGCTTCGACTCGCGCGAGTCGGTCTTGTTCGGCGGCGCTGAGGGTTGGCAAAGCTCTTTGCCATTCAGGAAAGAAACTGGCGTCGGCCATTGCTTGCAGCCCCAACTGTTGCTCCAGGTCATAGAGCGTCAATTGCTCGATCGCGATTGTTTGCGCCATAGCTTTCACCTCGCTGGAATTATTGTCGCATTTTTGAAAAAGTCAGTGGGAGAACCAGTTGCGTCCTAAGATACCAAGGGAGGCTTGCAAGCTGTGGGAGGGCAAAATGCGCGTACTAATTATGGGAGGAACTCGATTTATCGGGGTTTATCTCACCCGGCTACTGGTCAGTCAAGGGCATGACGTGGTGCTGTTCAATCGCGGCAACAAGCCGGCTCCAGTTGAGTCAGTCACAACGATTCAAGGCGATCGCAAGGATGCCGCCCAGCTTAAAACCGCCCTAGCCGGAGAATCCTTTGACGCCATTTTCGACAATAATGGTCGCGAACTGAGCGATACGCAGCCTTTGATTGAGCTATTTGGCGATCGCCTTCAGCATTTTGTCTACGTTAGCTCGGCTGGCGTTTATCTCAAATCTGATGAAATGCCCCACAGGGAAGGTGATGCTGTTGATCCCAATAGCCGCCACAAAGGCAAATTTGCCACGGAAGATTATTTGATGGCGCAAAAAGTGCCCTTCACATCGGTGCGCCCCGTCTATATCTATGGCCCACAAAATTACAACGACGTGGAAGCCTGGTTTTTTGACCGCATCGTGCGCGATCGCCCCATACCAATTCCCGGCAGCGGCATGGCATTAACTCAAATGGGACATGTTGCTGATCTGGCAGCCGCGATGGCGGCGGTGTTGGGCAATCAGCGAGCGATCGGCCAGACTTACAATATTTCTGGTGAAAAAGCAGTCAGCTTCGATGGTTTGGCGCGAGCCTGTGCGATCGCAGCAGGTCAAGATCCTGATGCCTTAAAGCTGGTTCACTACGAGCCCAAGGCATTTGATTTTGGTAAGCAAAAAGCCTTTCCCATGCGGGTACAGCACTTCTTTACAGACATCCACAAAGCCAAAACTGAGTTGACCTGGATGCCTCAGTATGATTTAGTCAGCGGCCTGGAGGATTCCTTCAACCATGACTTTATAGCCTCAGGCCGCCATCAGAAGGACGTTAACTTTGCTTTAGACGAGCAGATCTTGGCCGCTAGTCACTAACTAAAAAGCATCGTTGCCCAACATAAGCGAGACGCCCATCCTTTACCGTACATCAAGCATTGAGCTAGGAGTACCCTCTTGCTTGCAACTTCAATTTGGCCCCAAAATCGCGAGTGTTCAAGCATTAAGCCGGGACGACGCAATTGCTGCATCGACTAAACCCCCGATTTTGCTGCGCTCCCAGGCAGTGGACCAGCATTTGTTCATAAACATCAGCGCTACGACGTCTAATGCGTCGTAATGTTGCAGTAAATCTAAAGAAATCTGCAATCTTGTAAAGTATTTATTACATTATTAAAGTAGCAATAAACTAAAAGGCAAGTTGATATGCGTTCCATAAACCGCTACGACAGCCGTGATGAAGTTAAAGTGGCTGTCATTACTGATGAGATGCGAGCTGATGAGTCTCTTCGCGTGCAGACTCTAGATGTTATTTGTGGTTGTATTGCACTGGTTGCGGCTTGTGCTTTGTTGCTAACGATTCAGTAAGCTTATGCTTTGCTATTGCAAGCCCTTTTAGGGTTGATGGGTTTGTTGGTACTGAGGGCTAAATCAGGCATTGGGACTCTATTGTCCAGAGATGCTTTGATTTAGTCCTAACGCTTTTAAGAGCTTTGCTGTTGCAATCGGTGGGGAATTAAGGTGTCAGCGCTTTTTTGGATCTTGTCTGACGAACTTTTTCGTCGTGGCTAGTGAGTGTAATATATTGCCAGCTTTTAGGAAAGTGTGATGCTTGTTCAGCTTGTGCGCCCACTGGTGCGATCGCAGATTCAAATGCTGGTTCGCACTCCTGCGGCAGATTCTAGGCTTGCTAGCATGGTGAGTCAGTGGTTAGGATACCTTGGAGTTTATGCCGAAGTTACTCAGTTAGAGGCCAGCGGTAAGCAAATTGAAGTTTCCCTGCGGGTTGGTCGACCAGAGCAGTGTAGCGAGCAAGAATGGCAACAGATCCTTGAGAATCTTACCCACCAGGGCAGTACTCAAAGCGCTGAAGATACCGGGCTCACTTACGAAGCTATGACGCCGACCCAGCAGGGTAAAGTTCATCGACTTTTAGCCTGTGTTTTGCAGGCATCGAGTGAAAATTTGCTGAATGATTGGGACGATATTCAATCTCAGCTAACGGAAATTGGCATTGCAGGAAAGCTTTTGAGAGAGCTGCGTTCAGCTATCCGCGTCGCTACCCCGATGGAACTACTGGTTAAAGGCCTGGAGCCAGAGGTAGCTTCCTTTGCCTTATCAAAAGCCATTGCGATCGCGCTGATGGACAAGCATATTAACCAGGCGGAGGATGGGGCACTCAAGACCCTATTAGATGCGCTTCAACAGCCTGCTTCTTAGGTTTTCAGAATTTATCTGCAAGTTAAGTATACGGAGTTAGTTCAGCTATAGCCGCTGCGCTGATTAACACTCGTCGATGTGAGTATTTGATAGACTCTACAATGCACATCCGAAGTCGATAAGTTTTAGTCATGGAATTTATCTCGATTTTCGATTTTAGACCGTGAACTAGAAATCATCTTCGTGCCATCACCTTCGGCTCATACCAATTCTCTAGATTCTGGCTATCGATAGAGCTTCTAAGATGAATTTTCTGCCGGTAACCGAAGCGATGGTATCGGTGCTTAACGCTAGCAACCGCTCTTTAATCAGTTTTCACAGTTCATCTAAGGTCCTGAGACAGCGCCAGCGCAACTACTTTTTGAGATATGTCAGACTGGCTCAATCGGGTTGCATTCGGGTGAATAAGCGGGTTGAAACATCAAGATGATGTGGTTAGGAACTGCTGATGATCATCTAGGCCGATAGAGGCTTCATGAGCAAGCTCTTCATGCATTGGGTGATGGACCACTGTCAATGGTTCGTCCAAGTCGTGTTGCGTCCTGAGCAAACCAAAGGCTTCCAAGTGCTCAAAAAGCGGTGGGTAGTGGAGCGCACTTTTGGCTGGTTGATGCATTGCCGTCGCATGGTCAGAGATTACGAGAAGCTGCCAGAGACGTCTGAGACCTTTATTTATCTCGCTATGAGTCGCATCGTGGTGCGGTACTTGGCGTAAAATTTGACTTCGGAAAACTTTTCAAACATCCTCTAAACTTGTCGAACTGACGTCTGATAACCACAAATCACTGTTGCTCAGACCCACCAGTTCATTCAATAGTAACGTAATCGCCTCCCAGCCCTTAAAGATCAGTTATCAGCATGAAACCATCGGCTCAGTTTTATACAGCTTAAACTGCTTGTATCATCACCGTCTTCCGACATTGACGGTCGACTTGAAGATGATTTAGATATTAAGCCTACCTTAAGATTAAGTTGCTTGATACGCCATAATATTTTCCAAAATACATCTCTCGGTAAGTTGGTTTTTATACTTCATAAAGTCTAGACTTTTTAAGTCATAAAATTCTGAGGCTTCACCAATCAGTTTTTGATCAATAAATATTTGATCAATAAATAAAAGATCTCGTTTCAGGTATTAAAAAGCTATATGGATTCAATGAATTATTTTATGGGAAAAGCCAGTATTTAATATAGGATGTATCTCGAATTACAATTTTTGCTTTGTGAGCGCCGGTAAATATGTTTCTCAAGAAGAGTAGAGGAATCTGCCGGCTATGAATTATTCGATAGGTTTGTCGAGACAGAAGGTTGTCACAGGATTTTTGGCCTCATTTGTAATGTTGGTCAGTGCGTGCTCGACTACAGCAGTAAGCCCTGAAGACCCTACGGCTGAAGGCGAAGAGGCAAGTGCGGAAACAGCTTCTAGCGGTTCTGGTGAGACCATACGCATTTCGATTGGCACTCAAGATCAGGTGATCAATACGGCTGTGGGTGGAGCTACTGTTAGGGAATTGGAACTGCTTGAAAAGCATCTCCCAACGGATGGCAAGTACGCTGGTGTTGAGTATGATATTCAGTGGTCTAGTTATACGTCAGGCCCTCCCATTACTAACAAGATGTTGGCAGATCAAATTGATATTGGTTTGATGGGTGATTTTCCCGCTGTTATTAACCTGATTAAATTTCAGCAGGAAGCTCAGGACGCTGACTCAATCTTTATTGGTACTTTAGCCTACAGTCCTAATGGTGCGGGTAATGCAGTAGTTGTGCCCAAGGACAGTACCGCAACTTCTTTGGCAGACCTGAAAGGTGGCACGGTTTCAGTACCCTTTGGATCAGCTGCTCACGGCATGTTGCTTAAGGCTTTGAATGATGCCGGTATCAATCCCGATACCGATGTGAAACTTCTCAGCCAAGCGCCTGAGGTGGGAGGGTCAAGTCTACGCACTGGGCAGATTGATGCTCATGCTGACTTTGTTCCTTTTGGTGAGTTATTCCCCTTCCGAGGCTTTGCTAAGAAGATTTTTGATGGTGCGCAAACCGGTGTGCCGACTCTGCACGGCATTACGGTTCGTTCCGATTTTGCTGAAGAGCATCCAGAGATTGTCGTAGCTTATCTAAAAGCTGTGCTGGAAGCTAACGAGACCTTTATGGCTGATCCTGAAGGAATTTCTGCTCAAATTGAAGAGTGGTCTGGCATTGATAAAGAAGTGGTCTACATGTTCCTCGGGCCGTCTGGATTACAGCCTCTGGATCCCACTATTCGGGAAGTTCAAGTAGAGGCTTTGAAAAATAGCATTGCGACCCTGACTAATTTGGGCAAAATTGAAAACCCTGTCGATCCGGAAGAAGTCGTCGACTGGATCGATGAGAGTTTCTTGCAAACGGCGATGGCAGAATATGGCGTAGCCTACGAAGATGTCATCTCGACGGCTGAAGCCTATCAAATTACGGGTGAAGATGCGCTGACCGGAGAAGCCATTGAAGATCCGAAAATGGCAGCTCAGTATTGGGTTCAAGAGGAAGAAAAGGTCACTAATTTTGCCTCCATTCCCAATATGGTGCAGGCCTTGGCGACCCTTCAGGATGAAGGACAGGCCGCTGACGTTATGTTTGTCCACGATCGCAATAATGGCTGGAAGCTATTTGCGGAAAACTCTTACTACGTCGTCGATGGGGAAGAAGTATCGGCATTCCTGCTGGAATCTGATGCCGAAGCCTATGCGGCGGAAAGCGGTGGACAAATGAGCAATTTTAAGGGACTTTCGGATCTCTATGCTCAGCAAAGTCCTGTCTTGGTAGGGGCACTTCGATAGTTCATGGTCCTATCCCCAGAGCGGATTGAGCCAGCAGCCCAATCCGCTTTCATCGTCTCTAATCTAGCCAAATTGTTCATGGAACAATCTTCCTACTGAGACTTATGTAGTTGCATGCAATTCGGTTTTCGCCCCATATTCTTAGGGATGCCCGGCTTCAAACTCCAAAACTGGAGGACTCAGAGAGCTGATGTGTGAGTTTCTACTTACTGCATCTCAGATACAGAATTGCTTAGAAGTTCAGCTTAATGTGGCCCTGGACGCAGGGGCAATTGTTGTTTGCGAGACATCCAATGACCGTTACAACTTCAAAAGTTGCCCAATCAAACCGGCAAAGTAAAGTAAGCGAAGCTTACAGAAATTTTTGGCTTGGCAACCGTCTGGCTTGGCGAGTTATTGCTTTAGTCCTCTTTTTTGGAGGGTGGCAGTTTCTCTGCATGATTAATTTCAAATTTTTTATCAACTTTCAGTTGGTCCCCTCACCCTGGGAAGTTTTGCAAGCAACGATCGCATTTTTAACCGAAGATCCTTGGGTGCACTTTCGCTCTAGTATTACGCGGGTGCTGCTGGGATATGTTATTGCCTCTTTCTTCGGCATCATCCTGGGAGTCCTGATTGGTTGGTTTGAGCTGATCGAAGATTTGCTACTGCCGCCCTTGGAATTACTGCGTCCGATTCCTGCTGTTGCCTGGATTCCCCTAGCCATTTTGGTTTTTCCCAACGCGGAAAGTGGCATGGTTTACATCACCTTTATTGGGGCGTTTTTTCCGGTGCTGGTCAGTACTATTCGGGCCGTCGAAAGCATTCTTAGCGACACGGTGCTCATTCGGGTGGGACAGTGCCTCGGAGCTAAGTCCTGGCATATTTTCAAGGATGTTGTGATTCCCGGCTCCCTGCCCGGCATTGCCAGTGGCCTCACCATTGGCATGGGCAATGCTTGGTTTTGCTTGGTGACCGCCGAAATTCTAGCAGGCCGCTATGGCGTAGGCTACATCACTTGGGAGTCCTATGTCACGTCAGTTTATCCCCCCATTGTCATGGGCATGTTGCTTATTGGTTTGATGGGTGCTCTCAGTTCCTGGGCTGTTGGTCGGGCCACCAATGCTCTTATGCCCTGGCGCGTTATTAAGAAGCAGAGCAGCGTCTAAAGGCTGTCATCATTTAGCGATCAATCCCACACGCTAGAAGCGGTTTAGCCCCTTAGCTAAGTTTGAGAAGCGGGGGCGGCAATGCTCATACCGTAAGCACTCTAGCTTCAATTAATGACGCGCCCTAGGCGAATATCAAACCGGCATGGGCGCAGCAGTTGTTTGTCATGTTCTTCAGAGAGGTCAAGAAAAAAGGCGATGGTCACGCAGCAGTTAACGCAACAGCAGACGACGTTAAAAGGGGCGGTTCAGGTTGAAGGTTTATCCGTCAGTTTTCGGCGTCGGAGCTATGAAAATTGTGTTCTAGATTCGATTCAGCTGGCCATTCAGCCGG